>JBEPXC010000024.1:0-25321 GCA_041642035.1 Sphingobacteriia bacterium | reverse complement strand
ATTGATGATGTAAGTACAACCTATGTCGATCCGCTCATCTACAACATAATGTTTGATGATCCGGGACAAACGGCAATTGCAGAATATTTCTCTAATCCTACCAAGAATTCACTCTCAAAGAGTTCTACCTCACCAGGGCAACAAAGAGGGAACCCTTTTAACACCGATGCATATATGTTTGGATTTATAACCCTCCATTATCGAATTCCAGATTTTCGGAGAATTTATGGCACAATCAGGTTTTAATCCAGGGGCCTTTATGTGATTGCAAACAGCATAATGAAATATTTTTAAAATGTCTACGTTTTGATAGCATCAGCATGACGAATAGAAATCTGAAAAAAAACACAAATCGAGCAGAGCTCTGTAAGTTTACCATGTATTAGTATGTTTAAAGCCTATCATCGCACAGCATTTTATAACAAGACCTTACTACTGATGTTTTTGTTTTCCTTGATCATTTTTTTGAAACCCCTTACTGCTCAGAAAAATGAATTGGGAGTATTCTTTGGAGGGTCTTATTATTTAGGCGACCTGAATCCTTCACTGCAGTTTGCCATGCCCCGCATTGGTGCAGGTGCTTTATACCGCTATAATATCAATGAAAATCTTGCCTTTCGTATAAATGGATTCTGGGGAAATGTGGCCGGCAGCGATGCTGTAATTCAATATAACACCAACCGCAACCTGCAGTTCCGTTCAAACATTGTGGAGCTGAGCCTGCAAGGAGAGGTGAATTTTGTTTATTTCATTCCCGGCGATCCCGAAACCCCGGCTACCCCCTATCTGTTCGGAGGAGGAGGGGTATTTCGCTTCAACCCACAGGCAGAAATACAGGGACAGTGGTATGATTTAAAAGGACTCAACACCGAAGGCCAGGGTGCCGATATATATCCCGATAGAAAACCTTACTCCCTTACCTCAACCAATTTCCTTTTTGGAATCGGATATAAATTCAATATTACCAGGCAATTTACCGGAGCCTTTGAATGGGGTATGAGAAGAACCAGCACCGACTATCTTGACGATGTAAGTAAAACCTATCCTGATGCCAGTGTATTCAATGAAAACGAGCTGGCAACAGAATTATATGATCGCAGTTTAAACAACAGGGGCGAAAACACGGATTTTCAACGCGGAAATCCCAACACGAATGATTGGTATTCGTTTGCGGGTATCGTGCTAACTATCAGAATTAAAGACTATAGTAAGCACAAATGCCCGGCTTACAATTAATTTTTCATAAACTTTGGCACTTCTCTTTTATATGTTAAAACATTTCGAGAAATTTGTGCCTATTTTTTCAGAACAGCAATTGATTAATTGACAATGGATTTCAAGGAAAATGTAAACAAGGATAAACTACCCAAACATATCGCGATTATCATGGATGGTAATGGTCGCTGGGCAAAGCAAAGAGGGAAGGAAAGGGTATTCGGACATGAAAATGGAATCCAGGCGGTAAGAGAAACGGTAGAAGCTGCTGCAGAGTTGGGAGTCCCCAATCTGACCTTTTATGCTTTTTCTACTGAAAACTGGTGCAGACCAAAGTCTGAGGTCGACACCCTCATGGGCTTGCTCATTACAGCTATTCATAACGAAACTCCTGAACTCCTCAAACAAGGCGTCAGGCTCTCCGCTATTGGAGATATTCAATCCTTACCGGCCGAATGTATAAAGGAACTCAACGAATCGATAGAAGTTACCAAAAACAATACTAAGCTAAACCTTTTTATTGCTATCAGCTACAGCTCGCAGTGGGAAATTATTAACGCTGTTAAACAAATTGCCCAACAGGTAAAGGAAAACAAAATTCAACCCGAAGAGATCGACAAAGATCTTTTTCAGCGATATTTGCAAACACATGGCACTCCCGATCCCGATTTGCTCATCCGCACCAGCGGGGAGTTGCGTATCAGTAATTTTCTGCTCTGGCAAATTGCCTATAGTGAGCTCTATTTTACACCCGTATTGTGGCCTGATTTTCGCAAAAAACATTTGTATCAAGCTGTCATTGAGTATCAACGTAGAGACCGCCGATTTGGCAAAACCTGATGAAACACTTGAAAGATAAGCAATCAACCATACAAAACAATAAACCCTGCAATAAAAACAAACCCTTATAATGATAAAAAAGCTCCTTGTATTTGCATCACTCTCTTTTCTTCTCTTTTTTCAAAGTCTGCTGACCGCTCAAACGGGAAGAATTGGAAATCAAATTACCATCGACTATAACAACCCCCGTGAATACACCATTGGTGGCATCAGCGTGTCGGGAATAAGCGGCATGGATCAAAACATTATTGTTATGGTAAGCCAACTCAATGTTGGAGAGAAAATTATTGTGCCCGGTGAAGATATTGCACAAGCGATAAACAATATCTGGAAACAAGGCCTTTTTACAGATGTCTCTATAGGCGTAACTTCTATTGAAGATGACATCATTTTTCTTGACATAAACCTTCAGGAAAGGCCACGATTATCCAAATTTGAATTTATAGGAGCCAGGAAATCGGATATCACAAAGATTACAGAGCAACTCAATCTGGTCAGAGGAGATGTGGTTACCGAGAATATGCTTTTCAGGGCTACCTCTACCATCAAAGAGTATTACAAGGAAAAGGGTTTTCTCAAGCCTACGGTAGAGATAACCCAAACTGTCGACACCATTCGCCGCAACAACATCATTCTCGAATTTGATGTCAATCGAGGTGAGAGAACCCGCATCAAGGAAGTTATCGTACACGGAAATGAAGCCCTGAACGATCGACAGATAAAACGTCTGATGAAAAACACCCGCGAAAGAAGCCTCAGGTTTATTTTCAACTCATCAAAACTTGTACAGGATGAATATATCGAGGATAAGCAAAATATCATTAATCGCTACAATGAACTGGGAAAAAGAGATGCTGTAATTGTGCGCGATACGGTTTATTTTGTTGAAGAGGACCGCATTGTCATAGAATTGTTTATAGATGAAGGACCTACCTATTATTTTCGCAATATATCATGGGTTGGTAATACGGTTTATCCCGATGCGATACTTTCAGAAGTATTGGCCCTAAGTAAGGGAGATGTTTACAATCAGACTTTACTGGAAAAAAACCTTTTTATGAATATGGAGGAGGGACTCGATGTTAGTTCACTATACCTGGATGATGGTTATCTGTTTTTTAGCGTAACCCCCATAGAGGTAAATGTCAGCAACGATTCCATAGATCTTGAGCTGCGCATTTATGAAGGCCAACAGGCCGAAATAAGCAAGGTAACGGTAACCGGAAACACCAAAACCAATGACCATGTCATTTTGCGCGAAATAAGAACGCGTCCAGGTATGCTGTTCAGCCGAAGCGATATCATCAGGAGCCAGCGCGACATAATTCAATTGGGATATTTTGACCAGGAGAAAATTGATGTGGTACCTACCCCCAACCCGGTTGATGGAACGGTAGATATAATGTACGTGGTAGAAGAAACATCCTCCGACCAGATAGAATTGTCGGGTGGCTGGGGAGCAGGTCGTATTATCGGTACCCTGGGTTTATCCTTCAACAACTTCTCGGCCCGTAATATTTTAAAGAAAGATTCATGGCGTCCATTGCCCAGTGGAGATGGGCAAAAACTCACCTTACGGGGGCAGACCTATGGTCGTGGATATGTATCCTACAGCATGTCATTTATGGAACCCTGGCTGGGCGGTAAAAAGCCTAATGCCTTTAGCGTAAGTATATTTCAAAATACCCACCGCAACCAATACCCAAGAGAAAGTCCCAACTATGGTTACTATAGCATTCTGGGAACGACCATTGGCCTGGCCAAAAGGCTGCAGGTGCCCGACGACTTTTTCTATCTCAGACAAACCATAAGCTTTCAGCGCTATGAGATTAAAAACCTTAGTGCCGTAGCCGGCCTTAGCTTCATCATCGACGATGGTAACGCCAACAACTTCAATTATGGAATAGAATTTGGCAGAAACTCAATAGATGCTCCGCTTTATCCTCGTAGTGGCTCAGAAATAGCCATTGGATTGCAGGCTACCCCACCCTATTCATTGATTAGTGGCAGAGATTTCTCTCAGATAACAGACAGCAACGAGAAATATACCTGGCTGGAATACCACAAATGGAAATTCAATTCATCATGGTATACACGCATAGCCGGCGACCTGGTGCTAAGCGCCCGTACACGGATGGGATTTCTTGGATTTTACAACAAAGACATAGGGATATCTCCTTTTGAGCGGTATTATCTTGGTGGAGATGGTTTGTCAGGATGGGCCATTGATGGAAGAGAGATCATCTCGATGAGGGGTTATACAAACAACTCATTAACGCCAACCGACAGAACCGGGAATTACGTTGGGGCTAATGTGTATAATAAATTTACAGCAGAGCTTCGCTACCCGGTATCACTTAATCCCATGGCAACGATTTATGCACTGGGTTTTGTAGAGGCCGGTAACGCATGGAGCGGTTTCAGCAACTATAACCCCTTTGATTTGAAAAGATCTGCCGGTGTAGGGGTTCGTATATTCCTGCCCATGTTTGGTCTGTTGGGCCTCGACTGGGGCTACGGTTTCGATGATATTCCCGGAAAACCAGGCGATAATGGAGGACAATTCCACTTTAAAATTGGTCAGGATATAGATTAATCCCGATTCCTGCAAATTATTACAGGGGGGGAGTATAGCGGGTTAAATAATTTGGGTCCGAAATTTGTTACGCTTTAAAATGATTTATTAACCCAGTCACCATCATTAAAACATAAGAATAAAAGGAGGACTTCATATGAAAAAGTTAGTATTTGTTTCTATCATTGCCATCTTCAGCACATTATCTGTATTGGGGCAACGCTTTGCATACATTGATTCAGACTACATTCTCAATAACATTCCTGAATACCAGGCAGCCCAAATGGAGTTAAATGAGCTTTCGCAACAATGGCAAAGCGAAATAGAGGCTCAATTTGCTGAGATAGACCGCTTGTATAAGGAATACCAGGCCGAATCTGTTTTATTGCCTGAGGATATGCGCCGTGAGCGTGAAGCAGAAATCATTGCCAAAGAAAAAGAAGCGAAGGATCTTCAGATGAAAAGGTTCGGACGTGAAGGAGATTTGTTTAAAAAGCGCGAGGAACTTATGAAACCTCTGCAGGATCAGATCTATACAGCAGTAGAAGATATAGCCACCAAAGGCAATTACGCCATCATCTTTGATAAAACCGGTGGCAGCAATATGATATTCTCTGATGTACGCTTCGACCTGAGCGATGAGGTATTGCAAAAAATGGGTTATCGGAATTAACCCCACTAAAAAACTCCTTACCACAACAAAAAAGTGGCTGTACAAAGCAATATTAGCTTATGTACAGCCACTTTTTTGTTGTGTTATAACGAGTGATCCCTAAGGTGGGAAAGATAATAACCCCCTATTTACCCAGCAATCGTTTTATTTCATTAAGTTTCATCAATGCTTCTACCGGAGTAAGGGTATTGATATCAGTAGAAATGATATCTTCTTTGATTTGTTGAAGAAGGGGATCGTCTAATTGAATGAAGCTCAGCTGAAACTCATCGTTTGCCTTTTTACCGGGTTTCTTTTTCCCGGAAGTTTTACCTGCAAGTTCTTCGTGGTTATGACTCTTTTCCAACTGAACCAGTATTTCATTAGCTCTATTGATAACCGTTTTGGGCATTCCGGCCATTTTAGCCACATGGATTCCAAAACTGTGTTCACTACCTCCCTGTACAAGTTTTCTTAGAAAGATAACCGTATTATGCATCTCCTTAACTGATACGTTGAAGTTTTTGATGCGGGAGAAAGAGGAAGCCATCTCATTGAGTTCGTGATAATGGGTAGCAAAAAGGGTCTTGGCACGAAACAGCGGGTGCTCATGCAGGTATTCCGCTATAGCCCAGGCAATGCTTATGCCGTCGTATGTGCTGGTACCCCGTCCAATTTCATCCAGCAGGATTAAACTACGGTTGCTGATGTTATTGAGAATGCTGGCCGTTTCATTCATTTCAACCATAAAGGTAGACTCCCCGGAAGAGATATTGTCTGATGCGCCAACGCGGGTAAAGATCTTATCGACCCAACCCATGGTTGCGTTCTCGGCAGGCACGAAGCAGCCAATCTGAGCCATCAGCACAATCAGTGCTGTTTGCCTGAGCAAGGCAGACTTACCCGACATGTTGGGCCCGGTTATCATTATGATCTGCTGGTTTTCATTGTCCAGGTGTATGTTGTTGGCTACATATTCTTCACCGGGAGGAAGCTGCTGCTCAATAACAGGATGCCGTCCCTGGGTTATCTCAATGGAAAAGGAATCATTGATAACGGGTTTGGTATAATTATACCTGCTGGCCACACTGGCAAAACAAAGCAGACAATCGAGCCGGGCAATAATATTCGCATTAATCTGGATGGGCTCAATATATTCTGTTATCGCAGATATGAGATCCTGAAATATTCTTTCTTCTTCCTTCTGTATCCTCTCTTCCGCACCCAGGATTTTCTCTTCGTATTCTTTGAGTTCTGGGGTGATGTAGCGTTCGCAATTCACCAGGGTTTGCTTACGTATCCATTCCTGGGGCACCTTATCTTTATGGCTGTTGGTCACCTCAAGATAGTATCCGAATACGTTGTTATAAGAGATTTTGATATTCGGTATACCCGTACGATCTATCTCACGCTGACGCATGGCGGCCAGGAAATCTTTCCCACTCATTGAAATTTCACGGAGCTCATCGAGCAGTTCACTTACCCCACTGGCAATAACATTTCCTTTGGTAATAAGAGATGAGGGTTCGGGCATTATTTCGCGTGCAATGCGTTGTCTGATCTGAATGCAAAGATTGAGTTTATCGCCAATAGTCTTTATGGCCTCATTGGAGGAAGAAAGACATGATTCGCGGATGGGTTCAATGGCTTCTAGGGCCTTTTGCACCTGAAGGACTTCACGGGGATTTATTTTGTTTACGGCAACCTTGGAAATCAATCTTTCCAGGTCACCAATCTGGCGGATATGTTTGGATATCTGCTCCGACAGGTCTTCATTACCCAGCAGAAACGCTACCACATCATGGCGTTCTTGTATCAATGCACGGTCTTTAAGGGGCAATACGATCCATCGCTTCAACATACGGCTTCCCATAGGAGAGTGTGTGTGGTCGAGCACCTGAATGAGGGTAGTGGCATTTTCATTCATCGAATGCAGCAACTCAAGATTACGAATGGTAAACTTATCGAGCCACACATACCGGCTCTCGTCGATACGGGAAATCTTGGTGATATGCTGTATTTTATCATGCCGGGTCTCAGCAAGATAATGCATGGCGGCTCCTGCGGCAATGATACCATTTTCGATTTCTTCAATTCCAAACCCCTTGTAGGAGAGTGTGCCAAAATGTTTCAGCAGTAAATCATCAGCAAAATCGCGGGTAAAGACCCAATCTTCCAGGGATGAGGTATAGTATTTTCCCGGGAAATCTTCATGCAACTCACGCAGACGGTTTTTCTGAACAACCACTTCACTGGGTCTGAAGCTTTGAATGAGCTTATCGATGTATTCACGGCTGCCCTGATCCACATAGAACTCACCGGTAGAGACATCGAGAAAGGCTATCCCGCATTGATTGCCCTGAAGGTGAATTCCAGCCAGGAAATTGTTTTCCTTGTGCTCCAAAACCTTATCGCTGAAAGCCACCCCGGGAGTAACCAGTTCAGTAACGCCTCTTTTGACAATCTTCTTGGTCATCTTTGGGTCTTCCAGCTGTTCGCAGATGGCAACCTTTTGTCCAGCCCTTACCAGCTTGGGCAAATAGGTATCCAGGGCATGATAGGGAAAACCGGCAAGCTCTACATAAGAAGCCGACCCGTTGGCTCTGCGGGTGAGCACAATACCCAGTATCCGCGAAGCCTTGATGGCATCTTCTCCGAAGGTTTCATAAAAATCACCCACCCTAAACAACAACAATGCTTCAGGGTGTTTTACCTTGATGGCATAGTATTGCTTCATCAGGGGCGTTTCAACGGCTTTTTGGCTTTCCTTGGTCAATTTTTTGAATTTTTAGTTGGCAAACCTACACATTTTTTTTCTTTTTATGAATAGCTTTTTGGCCTCCCATCGTAATTTCCTTAGCTTTGCAATTCAACTTTTATTCATAAAAATATTTATCATGTATCAAGCATCAAAATCTATTAAAGCAACACTCGTACTGGTTATGTTTATGTTTTTAACAGGGGGTGTGTTTGCCCAGATGGCACCACCACAAACCAATGTTAAAACAGATTATAGTGATGATGAACTAAAACAGTTTGTACAGGCCGCCAACAAGGTAATGGTCATACAGGAAGAGGGACAAGTGCAAATGGTTAACATCATTGAAGAAAACGACATGAATATCGACCGTTTTAATGAGCTTATCATGGAAGCACAAACTCAGGGACCAGAGAACATTACAGCCACTGACGAAGAGAAAGCCGCTTTTAACACTACCCTCAATGAAGTTCAAATGCTTCAGATGAAGCTCCAGGAAGATATGGTCGCTATCATTACCGAAGAAGGATTGGATATACAGCAATATCAGAATATCATGCAGGCTTACGAAACCGATGCGGGCGTAAAAGAAAAAGTAGATGCTTATTTTGCTGAACAAGAAGAATAACCAATACTTACAGGTGCAGTTGAGATATGGAAAGAAAAAAGAGTTTAATCAAAACCGAAAACAGTAATAAAAGTAAAGAAACAGAAATGAAAGATGAACGTAAAGGTAATTCAGTGCTGGCTTTCATGAAAAAACATTCTGTTCTTACCACCATTCTGATTTCACTCATTATAATATTCATTGTATATCTCGTATTGGATTTTCGTGCAACCCGCGAAAACAAGCGCATTATTGAAACTGCAACAACAGAAATTGAGCAAATGAACCGCAGCATGCTGACACTCCTCAGCAAGCCCTTGGTGTGGAGTATCCGTGCAGAAATGCTCAGAGGAAATGATGAGCAAATTGCCCTGCTTATTGCCGATATGGTGAAGGAAAGAAACTTCCAGAATATTTTTATCATCAATACCGATGGGCAAATAATAATTTCCACCAACAAAAGGCAGGAAGGTTTGCAGGCATCAGAAGTAATACCTGCAAACCTTCTTAATGCCGAAAATGCCATTGTAGAGGAAGACCAAAACTATAACCTGATTATGATAGCCCCCATCATGGGCTTCGATCAAAAGCTCGGCAATCTGATTATTGAATACCAACCTCAAAGAATTAATCTCTCCAACCCCTAGTTCTATTCAGATTCTCTCAGTCTTGCCTGCTACATGACCTTAATAAAAAATCCGGAAACCCTCCAGCTTATATTAAAAAGCCTCCCCAATAAACCCGGGGTATATCAGTTTTTTGATGAAGAGGATACCATCATTTATATCGGCAAAGCCATCAGTCTGAAGAAACGTGTTGCCTCCTATTTTAACAGAGACAACTCGCAGAGCGGCAAAGTGATGGTGATGGTGAAGCGCATTGTCCAAATAAGGCATATTATTGTAGATACCGAAATTGATGCCCTGTTGCTGGAAAACAATCTCATCAAGAAATACCAGCCCCGCTACAATATCCTGCTTAAAGACGATAAGACTTTTCCCTGGATTTGCATCAAAAATGAACCCTTCCCAAGAATATTCCCCACCCGCAATCTTGTGAAAGACGGCAGCCGATATTTTGGCCCCTATGCATCGGGAAGAATGATGCACACCCTACTGGATCTTATACGACAATTATTTCAATACCGTACCTGTCATCTAAACCTCAGTGCTGAGAATATCAAGGCAGGGAAATTTAAGGTCTGCCTGGAATATCATCTAGGTAACTGCCTGGGACCCTGCGAAGGCAAACAATCGGAGAAGGACTATTGCATTACAATAGATCAGGTCGCCCAGATCTTAAAAGGGAACCTCAATACTGTAATGCAACAACTGAAAATCATCATGCATCAGTATGCTTCTGAATTTGCCTTTGAAAAAGCCCATATCGTAAAAGAGAAACTTGATATACTGGAAAAGTACCAGGCAAAATCAATGGTGGTTAACCCAAACGTTAACAATGTAGATATCTTCTCGATAGCCTCAGATGATGATGCAGCCTATGTAAACTTTCTCAAGGTAGTCAACGGAGCCATTGTGCAGTCGCATACCCTGGAAATAAAAAAACGGCTGGAAGAGCAGGATAATGAGTTGCTGGAGCTGGCCATCACTGAAATACGCCAACGCTTTGAGAGTACTGCTGACGAAATCATTGTGCCCTTAAAACCAACTATAAGCATACCTCAAATTAAATATACCATTCCCCAAAAGGGAGACAAGAAGAAATTGCTGGAATTATCCGAACGCAACGCCAAATATTACCGTATTGAAAAAATGCGGCAGAAAGAGTTGGTGGACCCCCGCAGACATACTCTGCGTATTCTGGAGAAAATGCAGAAGGATCTGGGTTTACCTCACATGCCCGAGCACATTGAGTGTTTCGACAACAGCAACACTCAGGGAAGTTATCCTGTGGCAGCTATGGTGGTTTTTAAAGATGCCAAACCCTCAAAGAAAGATTACCGCCATTACAACATAAAAACAGTTGAAGGACCCGACGATTATGCTTCTATGGAGGAGGTCGTTTTTAGACGTTATAAGCGCCTGCTGGAAGAAGAACAGCCACTGCCTCAACTTGTAGTAGTTGATGGCGGAAAAGGCCAGTTAAGCTCTGCCGTGAATGCCCTGCAAAATCTTGGACTCAGAGGGAAGCTGCCCATTATTGGTATTGCCAAAAGACTCGAAGAAATTTACTTCCCCGGCGATAGCATCCCGGTGTATATTGACAAGAAATCAGAAACCCTTAAAATAATACAACATCTTCGCGACGAAGCACATCGCTTTGGCATTACTCATCATCGCCAGAAAAGACAGAAGGGCAGCCTTAAATCTGAGCTTTCAGACATTAAGGGAATAGGCGAAAAAACCAGCACTAGCCTGTTGAAGAAATTTAAATCCGTACAAGGCATTAAAGAATCCTCTCTGGAAGAACTGGCCGCAGAGGTGGGCGCGGCAAGAGCCAAAATCCTAAAAGAATACTTTAAAGTCTGAGCCTGGCAATAGCTTCAAAAACTTCTTTTACATTTTTCTGATCTCCTAAATCGTCTCAATCATCCCAATAGCTGTTAATCGAGCCATAGGGCATTGAAAATCAACTTATAGGTTACAGGGGTTGAAGCCCGGAACTGGGGATTGAAGGAGGACAAAATGAGTTGCCCCTCACCCTTTTTTATCCAAACCAATGCAGCTTCTCGGCGCAGTAGTTCTTCGTTCTCAGCAAAGCCACTCATGAGGATTTTCTCGTCGGCAAAACTGGCGATAACTCTTCGATCCATGCCCATATAGGGTATAGAGGTTCTAAATACAGGAGATCCACGGTGAAAAACTCCCAGCTCATCAGACATGCCCCAGGCAAGGGGGTGCGTATTGTGCATCTTTACCCGCAAGAGAGAACCCGGCACATACAAATCCTTAGAGGAGAGATCCTTGCCCACATTTCGCACAGGAAGAATAAACTCTTGCTTTTCTTCATCCTCCCCTATCGATAGCGTCCCCAGGAAGAGTTCTACCGAGGGGCCCCAGGCCATCACTTTACCGCCTTTGTCGATAAACTGCAAGAGATTTTCAAGCCCTTTTTTCTCCATACCCTTTGCATATTCCGCAGGATATCTTGAGGGGATCATCTGCCCGTTGCTTTCGAATTTACCGTTTAGGTATACTGATTTAGAGCGGTCACCGAAGTATAAAATATCGTAATCTCTTTGTAGTTTAGCCTCCTGTAGGTCGGCCGGACGAAGAACCTTGTAGGGAATATGATACTGATCGAAGATGAAGCGCAGCCAGCCTGCATCCATGTCGTGAAACCAGGTTTCTACTATGCCTACCCTTGGCATCTGCAAGGCTTTGGTTTCTACATCTGGTTTTTGAGCAACAAACAATGGGCTAACCCCCAGTTCGTCATCAATAGTCTCGTATTCATCATTCAGAGGGATTAGAAAACTTCCGGCAGGGAACAATTTTCCGGAAAGATAGATTTCCTGTTGGGTACGTTCAACAGCAATCCCTTTATCCAAGCCAAGAAAGGCAGCTTTAAAACTTTCGTTACCTGCTGAAGAGAAAAGTGCCCATGCATCATCCTGAACAGAATCTGTTTTGGCCGAGAAGGGCATTTCCAGTGGTTCAATATTCTCTTGCAGTAAAACAGAGCTGATGTTAATCTCAGCAACGTTTACACCACGGTGCAGCGGAAGCGACCACGAAGTAATATCGTAGGGTTTTATCATCTCACCACCGGGGGTGTAAAATCTCTCGGGAAATTTCTGTACCTCGAGGACTTCCTTTATAAACGCACGATAAGGCTGAGACATGGGGATGACAACATCTCCCTCCTTAAACATACGGTCCTGAAGCTCCATGTCTTTCGTAAGGCTGTATATTGCTATACCATGTTCATGGAGCAGATTTATCAGGTTCACCCATTCGCTGACATCGGCCTGTTGATGAGGAAGAATGTAATAAAACGGAGCCTGCTGTTTGCCACGAAGGATTTCTTTTTGGCTCACCTCGTTGCGGTAATGCAATATCTCATTCTTATAAATGGCCCCGGTATAAAGATTTGAAAGGGTATTTTCCTTTTCGTAACGAAGGATGTCCGACAATCTCCACCAGCCTCCCTCCCATGGTGTTGGCAGATTAATGCTGATGGAATTCTCACTTAATCCTTTGCCTCCGGGTCGTATCTCATTAGGCTCTACATAAATGGGAGAAGCAATGTTAACACTGGCAGCCTCAGAAAGCATACCAATAACACCTTTCCAAATGCTTGTGGTGGTAGCTCCCGGCCAATAATCATCAAACAGGTAGTTGACCGATACACCTGGCATTCCGGCATCGGTCATTTCATGGATGGCTCTGGAGCCAAAAACCCTCATCCAGTTCCATACCCCGGCGTCTACATTTTCGGCAATGGGATCATGCGGTGGAGATATAAAGAAGCGTGGTCCGTTAGAACCCATCTGATGTCGCTCAATCATAGCTTGAGGAAACCATTCTGATGAAACCACCGATGATATCATCTTATTCTCACGCTGACTTAAGGTTACCAGGTCACGGTTGATGTTGTGCCCTACATATTTATGATATACCCCGGGCATAGAACTGGTCTCCAACGAAGTCCCCTTATGCTTGTTGTAATAATCTACAATCATGTTCATCCCATCAGGATTATGTGGGATGAACATAGCCACGGTATTTTTAAGAATCGTTTCTCTTCTTGCATCACTGCCGGTAAGAAGTTCATAGGTCGTAAGAGGCAATGCCTGTGCCGGGCCCACCTCAGTGGCATGCATGCTCAGGGTAGAAAGGAAAAACATTTTTCCCTCTTCAACCAAATCGTCCTGCTTCACGCCTTCAGGAATTTCATTTAGGGCGAGCTGGCGGTTGATTTTCTTTAGTCTGTCGAGATTAGCAATATTTTGTTCGGAGGAGATAAAAATAATGAACATGGGTTTTCCCATTTCCGTAATGCCGTAAGGCTCTATATGTATCATGGGCGACTGTTCATCCAACAGATGCATATAATCCATCAATTGCTCGTAGGTAAACATTTCTCGGTCGTCACCAGGATTGAAGCCAAAAAATGTTTCAGGAGCAGGCAGTTGAGCCATGATATTGCTCCACAACAATAAAGAAACAACAAGTAATGTGAATCTCTTCAATAATAAATTCTTTTTCATGTATTGATTGCTTTTTTAAAAATGTTCAAACCCCTATCCTTCACTTAAAGTTTTGTATTGGTAAAGAAAGGAGCAAAAAAGGGGATTTATAATGATCATTGTGTTTTCAATCCATAGCCAAATACCTGATCGACAAGGTAAATATTTCTGTTTTCCTTAATCTTGAGCCATTAAAATTAATGAAAATTCAATAGTTTAACCTGTAAGACCAGAAAAAATATCCAACTGGTCCTTGAAATGCAGAAGGAAAGAAATATTATTGGCCAATACCATTTCTAGGGTAGTATCGGATTGCCTGTATTTCTGCCACTTACAATTTCCCTGATGGGAATGCCGGAGCTTTAAAGCCGAGCAAAAAGAATAAGAGGAAATAAAAAGTAAAATAAATTTGCCAGAACAAATGATTTATGTATTTTTGCACACTCAAATTTTGACATCGCACAGAACAAAACGATCATTGGCACCATACCCGGAGAGGTGGGTGAGTGGCTGAAACCACCAGTTTGCTAAACTGACGTAGGGGCAACCCTACCGGGGGTTCGAATCCCCCTCTCTCCGCAAGAATATAAAAGCGAATACCATTTTCGGGGTGTAGCGTAGCCCGGTATCGCGCCTGCTTTGGGAGCAGGAGGTCGTAGGTTCGAATCCTGCCACCCCGACTTTTTAAAGCTGCATTTTATTGAATATCAATAAAATGCAGCTTTTTTTATTCCCCTTTCCTATAGTAATCACACAAAAAACAATATCGATGATGGTTCCTAGCAGGAGCTTTCTTTAAATTTCATCCTTTGCGGTGACACTGGTGGAGAGTTTTGATTTTATATCCTTAAATTTGATAGTCTCAAAACATGCTATACCTTTTCTCCCAAATACCATAATGACTATGTTAAACAAAAAGCAATACGCCAATAGTCAAAAAGTATATGAATTAAACAACGACTTTCTGACCTATTTCTTCAAGAATGGAAAAGAAAAGGCAAAAGGACCTTATATCAATGGAAAAATGGAAGGAGAATGGATCTTCTTTCGCGAAACCGGACAGCTTTGGCAAGTTGCCCATTTCAAAAATAATCTGAAGCATGGCAGCTGGATCCGTTACGATAAGAACAACAACATTGAATACGAGGAAACTTTTGATCATGGCAAAGCTGTAAGTTAGAAAACAAATCCCCGGCAGATGCTGTTTTTCCCTGTGAGCTTTTTTATTTCCATGAAAAATCATCATCTTTACAGGCCAGCCATTTTGGATAGTATATAAAAGAGAGTAAACATGTCATTGGTTATATTCAGCGATACACATAAACTACAGCCTTGGATCGATGCGCTAAGCAAATCCGGTCCGGATATAGAAATTCTTTCACACCACGATGTAGTAGATAAAGACAAAGTACAATTTGCGCTTGCCTGGAATCATCCTAAAGGAATATTTAAGGAATTTCCCAACTTAAAATGTATCTCATCGATGGGTGCCGGTGTTGACCATATTATGTCTGACCCGGATATTCCGGAGCATGTGCAGATAGTGAGAATAGTAGATCCTTTGCTGTCGCAGGACCTGGCGGAGTTTGCCCTGACCCTGATCATGAATCAAATGAGAGGCATCACGCAATACCACCTGCTTCAGCAACAAAGGAAGTGGAAGAAAAGCATGTACAGCAGGATATCGGAAGTAAAAATTGGCGTAATGGGTACCGGTGTCATAGGCAACCATGTTGCCAATTTTCTGCAGCACTGCAACTTCACTGTGGTGGGATGGGGTAAAAACCCAAGCAGGGAGAGTAATTATAAACGTTTTCATGGCATGAATCAGTTGGATGATTTTTTGCAGGATCTTAATTTTCTGGTGTGTCTGTTGCCCCTCACTCCCGAAACCAAGGGGATATTCAACAAAGACCTCTTCACGAAACTTCCACAGGGAGCCTATGTCATAAACCTGGGGCGGGGACTGCACGTTAACGACCATGATCTTATTGAAATGCTCAACAGCAATCATCTTTCAGGCGCCAGTCTCGATGTTTTTGAACAGGAACCTTTACCCGAGGTTCATCCTTTCTGGAGTCATCCTTCCATTCATATCACCCCTCATGTGGCAAGTATTACCACACCGACATCGGTTGCCCCACAGATCATAGAAAATTACCGGAGGGTTGTCAACAATGAGGAATTGCTCAATACGGTAAACAGGGATCAAGGATATTGAATGTTTTTATATCTTTGGCCTTTGTGACCGTATTTAAAGGTTTTACGCTAAAGAATTGCATTCAAATACACGGCTATGATAAAACTCAACGGGATATTCCCACCTCTACCTACCCCTTTCCACGAAGATGAATCTCTATCGGAGGAGCACATGCGTCAAAACATACTGTTTCTCAACCGCTTTGGATTGTCGGGCTACCTGGTATTAGGATCCAATGGTGAGCTGGTGATGCTGACGCACGAAGAAAAGGTCAGGGCTATGCGTGCTGCGCGGGAAGCTATTCCCGCAGAAAAGTTCATGCTTGCCGGAACCGGTTGCGAATCGACCCGCGAAACCATTTTGTTGTCGGCAGAAGCAGCACAGGCAGGCGCTGATGCCGTTCTGGTGCTTAACCCTTCCTATTACAAAGGACAAATGACCCACGATGCGCTAGTGAGACACTACCATGCTGTGGCCGAAGCATCAAGCCTTCCTGTAATCATTTACAATATGCCTTCCAACACAGGTATAGACATGACCGCTGAAACCATCCTGTCCATAGCAGATCATCCCAACATCATAGGGTTGAAGGATTCAGGAGGCAATATCGTAAAGATGGCAGAAATCATTTATAAAAGCAAAGCAGGATTTCAGGTATTGGCCGGATCAGCAGGCTTTTTACTGCCTGCCTTAAGTGTAGGCGCTGTGGGAGGAATACTGGCACTGGCCAATATAGCAGCGCAGCATTGCCTGGATATCTACTATGCTTTTGTGCAAGGTGACATGAAAACGGCCCGCAGCATGCAGCAGCAAATCATAAGTCTTAACTCGGCGGTAACCCGCAAATGGGGTGTGCCCGCATTAAAAGCCGCCATGAATCACAAAGGTCTTTATGGGGGCCCATGCCGCCAACCGTTGCAGGCCTTGCCTGAAGAACTAAAGGAAAAACTGTTGCTTCTTTTGTGAATAAGGGCTGGAAGCCCGCAGCTGGAAGCTGGAAGTGGAAGTGAAGCGGAGTTCCCGAACGCAATGGGATGCAAGTGAAGAAATACCCGAAGACTTTCCATCGTCCAAAGGACATGGAAACGTCTGGAACCAGAGCTCTTAAGGTAACAATTTAGAAAAGGTTATTTTTCCGGGATCTTTGTAGTGGTCACAAATAGAAACTATACTATTACAGGATGATATCCAGTTTATTAAACACTAATTAACAACAGATTATGAAAGGAAGGAAACTACTCATGATACCCGGGCCCATCGAATTCGAACCCGAAGTATTACGGGCTCTGGGAGCCCCCACTACCAGCCATACAGCACCCAACTTTATAACCACCTTTGGCAAATGCCTGGGTATGATGAAGCAGATATGGGAATGTCCCGACGGGCAGGCCTTTATCATGGCCGGCTCGGGCACCCTGGCCATGGATATGGCAGCAGCCAACCTAATAGAGCCAGGTGATAAGGCCCTGGTGATTTCGACGGGCTATTTTGGTGAAAGATATGCGGAGCTGCTTAAACGTTATGGAGCAGAAGTTACGGTTTTACATTCCAACCCCGGCGAAACAGTAGAAGTACAAGATATCGAAGATGCCCTGAAAAAGGAAAGCTTCAAGTTAATGACCTTTACCCATGTAGATACCTCTACCGCAGTAAGGGTAGATCCCAGACCTATTGGAGAGCTGGGAAAGAAGTATGGTGTATTGAGCATTCTTGATGGAGTGTGCTCTGTAGCGGGAGAAGAATTACACCAGAGCGAATGGGGTATCGATGTTGCCTTTACGGCCTCACAAAAAGCCATTGGTGTACCTCCCGGACTGGCACTGCTTGTTGCTTCGCCCAAAGCCATCGAAACCTGGAAGCAAAGAAAGTCGCCCGTGGGCAATTACTACTGCGACTGGGCCAACTGGCTGCCAATCATGCAGGCTTATGAGGAAGGACGTCCCTCCTATTTTGGCACACCGGCGGTTAACCTGGTTGCAGCCCTCGAAGTAAGTCTCAGGATGATTCTTAACGAAGGCATGCCGGCCCGAATAGCAAGACACCAACGATTGGCTTCGCAATTCCGCCAGGCCATAAGAGCGATGGGATTTCAGATGCTGCCTGCCAGTGAAGCGGATGCCTCCAATACCTTATCGGCCATTTACTTTCCACAGCATATCAGTGGGGGTGATTTTATGGCTTCTATGGGTAAGTCGGATGTGATTTTGGCACCTGGTTTATTGTCATCGCTGAAAACAAAATATTTCAGGGTCGGTCATATGGGGTCGGTCAACAGCTCCGATATCGTTAGCACCCTTGCGGCCATAGAACATACGCTTGGGCAGCTGAGTGACTGATGCCCCTTACAAATCCTGTTGAGCAGGGGCATCGGGTGGAGACTGATCTTTCAACCTGGCCACTTCTTCTCGCAGAAGTTGAATCTCTTTAATGATTTCATTGGTTTGGTCTGTGCCGGCAACGGGTCCTTTTTTGTCGGAAGCATCCTGTCCGATAAAAAAGGTCGCCAGCATAGCCGTGAGATAGCCCAGCACACCCAGGCTATAGAGCCCGAGCAGGAAAGTTACCACTTTGCCTTCGGGAGTTTGGGGCCAATATTCGCTGGCAATGGTGGTCAGCAGCATGGCTGTCCACCACAAGGCGTCCCAATAGCTTTCGAAGGCTCCTGTGCGACCCTCAAAGGCAAACATAGCGGCTGCCCCCACAAAACATACCATAAGCGTTAAAAGGATTACATATACGAAAGCTGTTCTTTCCAGGGTTTTCCCCAGTACGCGCATGCCACGGTTGAAGGAGCCCACCACTCTGATCACGCGAATGCTTCTGACCATACCTATTGAACGTAATAGTCTCAGACTGGTAAAGATGCGAAACATCCTGAAGGCAGGGATAAAGAGCGAAATGATGGTTAGGACATTTTTTCTCAGGTACAGCCATTTATCGGGTGAGATAAAAAATTTCAACAGAAAATCGACAATAAAGATTACCCAGATGATGTTGACAAATTTCTGAAGCAAGGGGGTTTGAGTCCACACCAATTCTATCACCAGCAACACCAGCCATGCAAACCCAAGGATGATAAGGGGGAGCTCGGTGATTTCAGTAAACCGGATGAGTTTTCTGAATCGCCTGGTCTTACGTATGTTTTTTTGCTTCGGCGTCAATGTCCCGGATCTAAATTTTTTCGTTAGGTGATCATTGATGGGAAAGACTTTCCATCGTCCGAATGACATGGAAACGTCTGATTACAATTCAACCCTGTCATGGCTGAAATGTTTATCATTACACGTAACTACGTTTTATTTTTAATGGTTAATAACCTGTTGCTACATGCACATGGCATGTTACATACTGTTAATAAACGTTTGAATTATAATGCCATTCAAACAAGTATAGTGGGTAAGTTTGTTTATAACAAATAAACATGAATGATTAATTTAAAGGAAAACAATATGCGGATTTTTTATCTTTTTATCGCTGCCCTGCTACCAGTTGCGCCTGCTTATGGACAATGGAGTCTGGAGATCGAAACAGGACTGGCTTTTCAGTCGTACAACGATGTGAGAATACCCAATGAAGAGGGAACAACATTCAGTTTTACGGATGATTTTGAAGCACAGGGCCCGGTGATTCCCTATCGGGTGCGTCTGGGATTACAATTGGGTGAAAGGAACCACTTTATTGCCCTGTATGCCCCACTTTCTGTAAATTACGAGGGCCAGGCTCCTTTCGACATTGCATTCCAAAACACCATGTTCGCAGAGGGAGATTCCATCGAAGGCTTTTATAAATTCAACAGCTACCGCCTGACCTACCGGCGTGATCTGGTAAAAAGTGAGCCCTGGACCCTGGCCCTGGGCTTTACGGCAAAAATACGGGATGCACGTGTTCAGCTAAGCACAGATGACAAAACGGATAAAAAAGATGATCTGGGCTTTGTGCCTTTGTTGCATTTGTTTGTTCAATACCGGCCCAATGCTTTTGCCATAAACCTGGAGGGAGACGGTCTGGCCGGGGGGCCCGGAAGGGCATTCGATGTATCACTAACGAGCATGTATTCGCTGACAAGGAACCTGCACCTTAAGGCAGGCTACCGACTGGTAGAAGGGGGCGCGAATGTGAGCGAAGTGTACAACTTTACATGGATAAACTATGCCACAGTGGGACTGTTATGGGAGATAAATCCTGGAGAGTAATCAGGCAATCACACCTGATCCCACCACTTCATCGTCGTAATACCATGCAGCAAACTGCCCGGTGGCAATGCCCCGTTGCAGCTCTTTAAAGACGATATACATACCCTCTTCGCGCATGTGAAGGGTGGCATGCTGAAGCTCCTGTCGGTAGCGGATGCGTACCAGACAATCTTTATCCTGTCCGGGCAACAAAGTCAGATCGGGACGAATCCAGTGAATCTCCTCTCTATTGATGAACAAGCCTTTGCGGTTAAGTCCCGGGTGATCGTGTCCCTGCCCAACATATACGATATTGTTTATTACGTCGGTTCCCATTACAAAAAGAGGGAGTAGTTTACCTCCAATGTTTAATCCTTTTCGCTGACCGATGGTAAAATAATGTGCCCCCCTGTGTTCACCGACAATTGTACCGTACATGGCAGAGAAATCAAAGGCCTGGCATACGGAGGGAATCTGCTCGGAAGGGATAGTTTCACGGCTTACAAAGGAAATGTATTCGAGCAACGTGGGGTCGTTGGTCTCAATTTCAATCACTTCTCCTGTCTTTGGAGCCAGCTTTTGCTGAAGGAAAGTGGGCAAATCAACTTTCCCCACAAAGCATATTCCCTGGGAGTCTTTTTTGGTGGCAGATGCCAGCTGAAGTTCTGCCGCTATGCGCCTTACCTCAGGTTTATCGATATCACCAATGGGGAAGAGAACATTCGAAAGTTGTTCCTGGGAGAGTTGACAAAGAAAATAAGATTGGTCTTTATTGCTATCCTTACCTGCCAACAGACGTGTAAAAGAACCCTTTCCGTTCTCAATACGTTCTGTGCGGGCATAATGACCGGTGGCAATATAATCGGCACCCAATTTTAACGCCGCTTCCTGAAACACATCAAACTTAATCTCACGATTGCAGAGCACATCGGGATTGGGAGTACGTCCTTTTTCATATTCAGAAAACATATACTCCACCACGCTGTCTTTATATTTCTGGCTGGAATCAACTACTTCGAGAGGGATACCTATTTTACGTGCCACCAGTTGGGCAAGAATAATATCTTCTTCCCAGGAGCAATCGCCCGAGAGGGTAACGCTGCTGTCTTTCCAGTTAATCATGAAAAGGGCGGTAACATCATAACCCTGCTCCTTGAGCAGCCATGCTGCCACACTCGAATCAACGCCTCCCGAAAGACCAATAACTACTTTTTTCTGCATGGCGCAAAATTACTATTTCTCCGCGGAATAATAAAGAGGCATTTGTGTGCACAAAGCTGATTTAGAAATTATAACAAAGACTGTTACAGCAATCAGGAAAACATCAGCTCGTAGGGTCTCAGTATTTTGTTATTCAATTCGTATAACGAGACCATACCGTTGGCACGGAAAATCTCTTTGCCTTCCATAAAAAGCAAAATGCCCGGCACGCTAAGCATCCTCAACTGCCCGGCCACTTCACGACTTTCATCTGCATGGACCCTGATGAGCTTGATCAGGGGAAAGTTCTCCTGCATCAAGGCTTCTACTTTGGGCCATAACTCAAGACAAACGCCACAGCTGTGGTTATAAAAGTAAAGCATTACAGCCGGCTCCTGTTTTCTTACGGATTCAAATTCCTTGTAGTTCATGTTCTGTAATTTACCCATTATACATCAGCTGCCTTCTTCTTAAAATCAGATACCATCAGCAATTCACGTGCGGATTGCAGGATCAGTTCATTGGAAGCGGGCAATGCAAAGGTGGGTTCTAGCTGATGGTTGGCCAAAGCAGACAAGGCATCCTTGATGGCCAGCCATACAGAGAAACACAGCATAAAAGGGGGTTCTCCCACGGCTTTACTTTGCTTGATGGTATCCGGATTGGGAGCATCCTGCAGCAAACTCACCCTGAAGTCGCGGGGAATATCCTGCACAGAAGGTATTTTGTACGTATCGGGACTATGGTTGAGCATTTGTCCTTCTTCGTTCCATTTGATCACCTCCGAAGTACACCAGCCCACGCCCTGTATGAATGCCCCTTCGACCTGCCCAATATCAATATTAGCATTAATGGATTTGCCGGCATCATGCAGAATATCCGTACGGATGTTCTGGTAGTGGCCGGTTAGCATATCTACCTCTACCTCGGCAACAGCCATTCCAAAGGCAAAATAGTGGAAGGGTTTCCCTCTTCCCAGGTTCTTGTCGAAATGGATGTCGGGTGTTTTATAAAAACCTGTTGCACTGAGGCTGATCTGATTCAGGTATGCCTGGGCTATCAAAGCTTTAAATGGCATACTGATGCCTGGCATCTGCCTGAGGGAAACGGTATTGTTGGCGAAAACCAGATCTTCTCCCTCAGCACTAAGTTCCGGATGGTCTTTAAGAAGTTCCTGCAAGGCCAGGCCAGTTAAGCGTTGTTTTATTTTCACAGCAGCATTTTTTACTGCCATGCCATTAAGGTCGGTACCTGAAGATGCTGCCGTAGCAGAGGTATTGGGTACTTTAGAGGTGTTGGTAGCATTCACCTTAACCGCATCGACTGAAACACCCAGTTCATGCGCGGTCACCTGAAGAATCTTAACATGTAGTCCCTGCCCCATTTCGGTACCTCCATGATTGACCAGCACCGTTCCATCCTGATAGATATTTATCAGAGCCCCTGCCTGATTGAGAAAGCTGGTGGTAAAGGAAATGCCAAATTTCACCGGCGTGATGGCCAAACCTCTCTTCTTATAGCAGTTGGCATGATTGAAAGCATTTACCGATTCGCGTCTGCTCATATAGTCAGAAGATGCCATCAACTGGTCATAGAGGGTGAATAGCCGGTTGTTCTTGACTAATTGCTCATAATGAGTGGTGTTGTTTTTCTCCAACCTATAGAAATTGCGGTATCGGATAATGGCGGGGTCTGTTTTAAGAAAGCGAGCAATACGGTCGATGGCATTTTCAATAACAGCCATGCCCTGCGGACCACCAAAACCTCGAAAAGCGGTGTTGGAGGGAAGATTAGTTTTCCAAGCCTTGCCCACCACAGATATGTTCGGAATAAAATAGGCATTGTCGGCATGAAAGACAGCTCTTTCCAAAATGGCAAGGCTAAGATCGGTTGAAGAGCCTGCATTGCTATTCAGTTCCACCTTATAGGCCATGAGAATGCCGTGTTCATCAAAGCCCACCTCATATTCGGCAAAGAAAGGATGTCGTTTCCCGGTCATGATCTGATCGTCGTCGCGGAAGAGATGAATCTTCACGGGCCGACAGGTGGCATTTGCCAGCAGTGCCGACCATGCGGCTACGTGATTGGCCTGGGTTTCCTTTCCTCCAAAGGCTCCACCCATACGTCTTACCTCCACTGCAACTTCATTTCTTGGTATTCCCAGCACCTCTGCTACGATGGCCTGGGTCTCGGCAGGGTGTTGTGTTGAGCTGAAAACATTCATCTCTTTCTCTTCACCCGGAACACAAAGGCAGGACTGTGTTTCGAGATACCAGTGCTCCTGCGCTCCGGTGCTAAGATTTCCGCTCAGGCGATGGGGAGACTCTGTCAGCACAACATCCGCATCGCCTCTTTTGATAACCCTGGGTATGCCCAGCATATCACCATTTTCCATAGCCTGTGCAAGGGTGGTTACGGCAGGCAAAGGCTGGTAGTGGATGTTTACAAGGGCTGATGCTACTCTTGCATTCTCAGGGGTATCGGCAGCAATGAGCACTACAGCCTGCCCGATGAAGTTGACCACCTTTTCGGCCAGGCAAGGCTCATCGTGCACTACAGGCCCCAGCTGGTTATCTCCCGGTATATCGCCCGCAGTTAGCACAGCGTGAACACCATTTACCTTAAGGGCTTCTTCTATGTTGCAGGAAAGAATGCGCGCATGGGCATGGGGACTGTATACAACATGTCCGTATAGCATACGGCTGCCGCCTTCCATGTCGTTGATGTAAACCGATTCTCCCGATACATGCTTGGCAGCACTATCATGAAATACATTCATTCTATTCATAGGCCTTGGTTTAAATGAAACAATTCCTCCAGGCGATAACTATATAAACGATTAGCCATAAGGGCTTTCGTCTTCTTTCACCCTATAGTTGGGTATCATCAAAGAACTTCAGCAGTAAATTGGATGCTGCTATTTTTCGGGCCTCCTTATTGGCCCTGGCATCAGAAAGTGGGGCAAAATTCTGCTCCACCAGGCTCATTGCTTCCAATACATTTTCTTTTTCCCAGCTTTTTTGGGCCATGAAATGCTCGGCCTCCACTGCCCGCTGGGGTTTTGCAGCCATCCCGCCATAGGCCATGCAGATTTTCTCTACCACATTATCCTGATCTTTCTTTAAGGCAAAGGCAGCACTCACAGTAGAAATATCAAGATCTTTACGTCGTGACACCTTGTATGATCTGATTATTTCATCCTTTGATAAAAAGGGGATGGAAACGGAAACGATCAGCTCGCCGGGCACCAGAGCTGTGGTTCGGTATCCGATAATAAATTCTTCTATGGGCATCTGGCGTTTGCTGCCACCATTACGGGCCAGGTTTACATTTGCCCCCAGGGCAAATAGCAAGGGAAGGGTGTCACCAATGGGTGAAGCAGATGCGATGTTACCCCCCAGGGTGGCCATATTGCGTATCTGCAGAGAGCCAAAGACGGTGAGCATGTCGTACAAAGCAGGGAAATCCTTCTCCACGAGCGCTTTAATCTTTTCCAGACAAATGCCTGCCCCCAGCTCCAGATGTGTGTCACTTCGGCGAAAAGCCTTTAATTCCTTTACCGCCGAAAGGTCTATCAGCAGCGGAAAGTGTTCATTCTTTTTGGTTTGACGCAAGGCAACATCTGTGGCACCACTTACCATTACCGCGTCGGGATATTTTTCACGGAGTAAAAGAGCCGAAGAAAGGGTGGCCGGCAGCCAGTAACGTTGTCCGCCTCCCTGCAAGGCACAATCGATTTGGTTATCCTGCCATTCCCACAATGTCTTTTCGATCTGTTTTTCGGAAGGGGTGAAATGATCTTTTCCTTTATGCTGGCAGGCATGCATTGTAGCCTCTATAATGGGCTGGTATCCTGTGCAGCGGCAAAGGTTTCCTGTCAGTGCGTCCAAAACAATCTCTCTGGAGGGCTGATGATGTTTCTTATATACCGCAAACATCGACATGACGAA
>JBEPXC010000023.1:0-25437 GCA_041642035.1 Sphingobacteriia bacterium | reverse complement strand
GCAACGCTGATGTAGAGAAAGAGCTTGAATTTATCGACCGTGAATACCTCTCCAAATATGAAAAATCAGAGGCTACGGTAGATCTGCAATTGCAGCAGCCATTTCAAAGCATCAAAGAAGCACAGGTACCTTATGCCCTACCCGAGGGAAGCAATACCGACGACAAAACCTATCTAAGCCTAAGTTTTGTGGCAGGCGAAAGCACCGATCCCGAACTGGTAATGGCATTCGAAGTGTTGACCGATGCATTGGTAAATCACGAATCGGCCCCTGTTCGTCTGGCTCTTCAACAGGCAGGTATTGGTAAAGACATCAGAGCTTCTTTTAGCAATGCCCGTCAGAATGTTTTCCAGATTCTGGTTCAAAATGCAAATGCCAGCGACAAGGATCGTTTTAAGGAAATTGTATTCAACACCCTCACCGAAGAAATCAACAAAGGTTTTGACAAAACTATGCTTGAAGGTATTATCAACCGTATGGAATTTTCCATGCGTGAAGGTAACACCCCTCAAAAAGGTTTGATGTATGCCATGTCGATGTACCAGGGATGGTTTTTTGCCGACAATCCGTGGATGGGTCTTGAATATGAGAAGCCCCTGGCTGGTGTTAAGTCTGCGCTGACCACCAATGTGCTGGAGAAACTCGCCGAACAATATATCCTCAATAACCCCCATTCGCTGCTTATGGTCATGGTACCAAAACCTGGCCTGGAAAATGAAATCAACGCGCAGGTAAAAAAACAACTTGCCGACTACAAAGCCACCCTAAGCAACGAAGAGCTCCAACAATTGGTTCAGGATACCAAAGATTTGCTGCAATACCAGAAAACAGAAGATACTCCTGAGCAACTGGCCAGCATCCCTATGCTCGAACTCAGCGACATATCGCCTGAAATAGAATGGTACGAGCTGCAGGAAAAGAGTATCAACGATGTGCCCGTTATGCACCTCGAGGAGTTTACAAGCAAAATTCTTTATACCAATATGTATTTCGACTTAAGGGTATTGCCACAGGATCTCATTCCTTATGCCAAAATGCTTACCGCCTTAATGGGAAAGATGGACACCGAAAACTACTCTTACGGTGATCTTGAAAATGCACTTAACATCCATAGCGGTGGATTCTGGACCAATATAAACGCTTATCTCGAAGATCAGGTAGATGACAATCTATTACCAAAGTTCTCTGTTACAGTTAAAGGTACCGATGCAAAGGCCGACAAAATGTTTGAGTTGGTTTCTGAAATCATCAACCACACCAGTTATTCGGACAAAGAACGCCTAAAATCTATGCTCACCCGTCATCAATCAAGAGTTGATGCGCAGGTAAAAAACAATGGCATGCAATACGCCATGACCCGCCTGAGTTCGTATTATGCCAAACAGGGTATGTTTGACGAAACAACGGGCGGATTGGATTACTATCGTTTCATTACCGCCCTGGTTAACAATTTCGACGCCCGGGCCGATGAAGTAATTGCAAAACTGGAGCAAACAGCCGATCTTCTGTTTAATAAAAACAACCTGTTAGCCTCTGTAACCTGCTCATCGGAAGATTATAAAACATTCAGTGAAAATTTTGGCGTTCTGCTGAGTGATTTACCTGCAACCGATGTAAATTACGTAGAATGGAGCCTCATCCCGGCAAAACAAAATGAAGGATTGATGTCGGCATCAAAAGTACAATATGTAATACAGGGTTATGATTTCAAAAAATTAGGCTATCAATGGAATGGAAAGATGAGGGTACTCAACCAGATCCTTTCGCGCGATTATCTGCAGACCCAGGTAAGGGTAATTGGGGGTGCCTATGGCGGCTTCACCCGTATTTCACCCTCTGGTAATATGCATTTTGCATCCTATCGTGACCCCAACCTCAGTGAAACCTTGCAAGCCTATCAATCTACCATGGATTTCCTCGACGCTTTTGAAGCGGACGAGAATTCTATGACTCGCTTTATCATAGGTACTATTGCCGGTTTGGATCGTCCCACCACCCCATCGCAACGTGGAAACATTGCCATGCAACGGTATTTTGAAAAGGTGACGCCCCAGGCTCTCAAAGATGAACGCACAGCCATATTGTCAACCCAATCAGAAGATATACGTCAGATGAAAAAAATGGTATCAGATATACTGGCACAGGATGCTCTTTGTGTGTATGGTAGTGAAGAAAAGATAAAGCAAAACAGTCAGATTTTCACCTCATTGGTAAATGTAACCGAATAGGGCGTTTGGCGGTTGGAAGAACTTTCTATTCCTGAAGGATTCGGGACAGGCAGTCCGGAGGGCATGCAAACGGCCGGATGAATTGCTGAATCATTGAATCGTTTATTCGTTTACTGGATTATTCGTTTATTCATCAGGAATGACCACAACGTAGAAAGCCATTTTGCTGTTGTACAGCAAAATGGCTTTCTTGCGTGGGGCTATCTTACTTCCTTTTGCCTTTCCCCTTTCAGCTCATTCTTCGAACATTACCAAAGCATAAGCGTAGCATAAGCGTAGCATAAGCGTAGCATAAGCGTATTTGCACGGTTAAAATACGGCTTTGATACGGCAATGATTTTATTATATTAATGAAATGGGGTGATTATACTGGGTGGCTGATCAAAACAATAAATACCAAAGGGGTACAAAGACAAAGGGCTGCAATTGCAGCCCTTTGAAATATGAGTTCCGGAATGTGTCAGGAATATTGTTTTTCTGAACCTGTATCCTTTATCCATTCATAGAAAGAAGGAACTCTTCATTAGTTTTTGTAAATCTCATCCGATCCATGAGAAACTCCATGGCTTCCACGGGGGTCATATCAGAGATGAATTTTCGCATCACCCAAACCCTGTTCATCATGTCTTTATCCATGAGCAGGTCTTCACGTCGGGTTCCGGAAGCAACAATATCAATAGATGGAAATATTCTTTTGTTGGAAAGGCGACGGTCGAGCTGAAGCTCCATATTACCGGTACCTTTAAATTCTTCAAAGATAACTTCATCCATTTTGGAGCCGGTATCAATAAGAGCGGTAGCAATAATAGATAATGATCCGCCATTCTCGATGTTTCGGGCAGCACCGAAGAAACGTTTTGGCTTATGCAAGGCATTGGCATCAACACCACCCGAAAGCACCTTACCCGATGCAGGAGCAACGGTATTAAAGGCACGTGCCAGGCGGGTAATAGAATCGAGCAGTATCACCACATCGTGTCCGCACTCTACCATTCTTTTGGCCTTTTCGAGGGCAATACCGGCCACCTTCACATGCCTGTCGGCGGGTTCGTCGAAGGTACTGGAAATCACCTCTGCCTTAACATTTCGCGCCATCTCAGTTACCTCTTCGGGTCTTTCATCGATGAGTAGGACAATAAGAAACACTTCTGGATGATTGGCAGCAATAGCGTTGGCGATATCCTGGAGCAGGATGGTTTTACCTGTTTTGGGCTGTGCTACGATAAGCCCCCGCTGGCCTTTGCCGATAGGAGCAAACATATCAATAACCCGGGTAGAGATGTTGGCCTGAGAATGTCCGGTAAGGGAGAATTTCTCCTGGGGAAACAGTGGGGTAAGGAAATCGAATGGAACTCTGTCGCGCACCTCTGCTGGGTCACGACCATTTATTTTCTCTACTTTAATTAAAGGGAAATATTTTTCATTTTCTTTGGGTGGTCTGATTCCTCCTTTAACAGTATCGCCTGTTTTGAGCCCAAAGAGTTTAATTTGACTTTGCGAAACGTATATATCGTCGGGTGAATTGAGGTAATTATAATCAGATGACCTTAAGAAGCCATATCCATCGGGCATAATCTCCAGCACACCTTCGGAAACAATAATCCCCTCAAACTCATATACGGTTTCCTGCTGACGTCTTTCCTGTGGACGAATAGCATTGGGATCTTTTTTGCTTTGATTTTGACTGGGGGGATTGGTGTTTTGATTGCCCTGATTTTCCTTGTTCTGGTTGTCGCGTGCCTGGTTATCGCGAGTTTGGTTTTCTCTGGCAGCCACGGGTTGGTTTTCCCTGTTTTGATTGTCCTTGTTCTTATTTTCCCTGGCTGGATTCTCCTTTACTTGTCTTTCTCTTTGGCGATTTTCTCGTGGTGGGTTTTCTTGTGATGCATTTTCACGGGGTTTGTTTTCGCGGGGTGTATTTTCTTTAGGTGCATTGTCCGGGGGTGTTTTTTCCCGTGGGTTGGTATCTTTGGTAGCCATTTGTTTAGCTGTATCTTCTTTAATAGGGTTGGTTCTTTCCCTGACAGGATTTTCGCGTGGCGAATTTTCTACTGTTGAGATGGTCTTAGCAGGCCCAGGGTTATTATCACCGACAGCTTTTTTAAAGGTTCTGTCTTGATATGATTGCTGCTCCTGAGATGAACTATTCCCGGGTTGATTTTGACCAGGATTTTGTCTTTGAGAAGGGAAATCAGATTTTATGGCGGGATGCTGAAAAATTAACTCCGGGGTAACAACTTTTTGGGGTTCTTCATTTTTTGCCTCTGTCGGTTTCGTATCTCTGCTGGAAGAAAAAACTTTTTTACCAAAATTTTGCCGCTCGTTTTTTCGTGCAGTGGATTCATTTTTTTGTTGTTGGGCAGCATCAGCAGGTTTGAAGTCTGTTTTTTCGTTTCCGGCACTGGAAGCAACTGGTTTTTTATTGTCGCTGTTGCCAATAGGTATTGGTTTTCTTCTACGGGGTCTGTCGGCCTTCATTTCGTTTTTCAAGACCTCATCAGGAGGATTTATGGCTTGGATATCAAGGATTTTAAAAATGAGTTCCTCTTTTTTAAAAGAGTCAACTTTTTTTATGCCAAAACCTTTAGCAATGTCTTTTAACTCGGTAAGAAGCTTGCTCCTGAGTTCTTCAATTTCGTACATGAACGGTGTGGATTAAATTAAATTTCGATTTTAGTAATAAAACTAATGCTTTAGGGTGATTGATACCATTTTCTTCCGGATTAGTAATCCAAACACAAAATTAAGCTGAATCGCAGGATGCGATTTAGATCAAATAGTGGAATCGAAGGTTACTGGTTTAATTATCGAAAAATCAAAGAAAAATATCATTGAAGGAATAATGGTGCAAATATAAGCATTTAAGCTTATTGAAAAAAATATATTTTAAATGGCTGCTAAAATTTTAAAATAAATTTAAAAATATACCTATTGAATGCCCGGGCCAAAATACTATGAAGAAAGAAAAAACTACTTTTGTACACCAAAGTTATTTTCTTTAACCCCTTAAAGCTCAATTTTATGATTCAAAGGATTCAAACTGTTTACTTGTTTAGCGTATTTATTTTTGCTGTTTTATTTTTGATACTGCCCAAGGGAAATCTTGAAATAGATGGAATGGTATACCAGATTGGAAGTTGGAATATTGCCTCAGACGATGGTTTAAACCGGCTCAATTATAGCAATGTATGGGGTATCCTCAGCATGATTATCCCTTTTGTAATCATGATTTTAACTATATATACTACTTTAATTTACAAACAGAGGGTATTACAAATAAAGCTGGGAAAATTAAACATGCTGTTGCATATAATATTGGTAGTTGGTACCTTTTTTTACCTGGATGCTCTAAAGTCGGAGTTTCCCGGCCATTTTTCCTATGGGATAGCCATAGTCTTTCCCTTGCTTTCCATGCTTCTGATATTACTGGCCAACAGGGCTATCCGAAGGGATGAACAATTGGTCAGGTCGGCCGACAGATTGCGTTAACTGATGGTGCTGAGTATAATAAAAGCGGTAAGCACACCTGGGTGTCTTACCGCTTTTGCTATATTATGCAATAGACTTAATCAACTAGTCTCTTATTAATGTAATCAGAATTAAACAGGCCCAGGGCACCCATATACTTCATTTTAAACTTAACAAAATCTCCTACTTTGTATTTTTTGGGATTTTTGCCCAGATCAATGACCACGATATCGGAGCTGGCGCCTGCAATTTCAATGTTATTATCCATTGGAAGCAGGTAATTGGGAGAGATGTCCAACAACCCAATATCGAGTAAGGCACGCCAGGAAGTCTTGCCATAATCGGCAGGGTCGATCTCGTATTTTTCTCCTGATGGATTTTCACCCAGTTCACCTTCAGGCACAATGGGTTTTTCCAGAAGTTCAATGATTTCAGCATACAAGGTGATTACATCATCCTTCATTCCTTTAATGGTTTTGCCGGTAACCAGGTTGTTGCCAAAATATAAGGTTTCTCCTACTCTGAAATGATTAATCCCCTTTGGCAGGTTTTTTTTCTGCATAAGAGGGATAGACACTGAGGAGCCCGCGGAAATCCATTTGATCTTTTTGTTGAATTTCAACTCAATGATTTGCCTGTAGAGACTTAACTGAACCATTTTATCGTAAGATGGCATAATGCCGTACATACAATTGAAATTGGTTCCGAAACCAACAACTTCAATATTTGGTAGTTCAAAAACGTTGGCATAAAACTCAACAAGATTTTCGCCCAGCACACCTTCACGCAAATCGCCCATTTCAATCATAATGATTACCCGGTGAATTTTCTTCTGTTTGCCGGCTTCAATAGAAATCAGACGCATGGTTTCCAAATCAGAATTAAAACTTACATCGGCATATCTTACCACAGAGCTGAGACTCTTACGTGGGGGCGGTTTAATATAGACAGTAGTAACCTGGGGGTTGAGTTTCTTTATTTTTTTAAGATTACTGATGCGCGAATCCATGAGCTCACCAGCCCCCATATCAATAAGTTCTTTCAGGAACATTTCATTGCCGCAAAGCAATTTGCTAACAATACCCCATTTGACATTGTTTTTAGCAAAGAAGTTATCAAGAAACTGAAAGTTATGTCTAAGCTTTTTGCTGCTTATGGTTATTTCGGCCATACTACTTAAATTATCGGTTTAATCTCATCTCGAGATATTTACTGGTGAAGCCAAGTTTCTCATACAAAAATCTTGCAGGATTTTCAGGCTCTACGTGTAGTTTAATACTACCCTGAGCCTTTTCGAAGGTTTTAAGCATTAGTTCTTTCCCAAGGCCTTTTCCTCTATAGTCTTTATGAACCGCAATATAAACCAGAATATTCTCAGGAATATAACCGGCCATTCCGGTTTTATTAATGATAACAGCTCCGGTAATATCATTGTTATCTTCGGCCACAAGAATAAACCCACCGAATTTTTCAACATCATCAAGGGCGAAGTTTATGCAGCGCATGATGGCATCATGATCGTCACCAAACTCATCGAGATGGTAAAACAAAAAATCAGCAATATCCTTTTTTCTGGGTTCGCTGACGTTGTCCTGAGGGGTGTAGAATGTAAATTTCATAATAGAAATAATATTTTATAAATGAATAAATAAGAATAATTGTTTGATTTGTTACTTCTTTTTTTGCAATTTCCGGTGTGCAAGATGAATAACAGAAAAGGTAAGAGCCGATGCCGTTAGGCCAAAAATATTGGCATCTAAATCAAAAGGCAGACTCATTTGGGAGATGATCAGGGTGATGGTAATACTTCCTCCTACCAGCATAGCCCAGAAGGCGGCAACAGGGCTGGCATCCTTAACAAAAAGACCACCCAGCACCGGCACAAATAAACCTGAAACCATAAAGGCATAAGAATACAACATAAGTTCAAGGACATTGGGCATTACCGATGCCAACAACAGGGCAATTATGCCCAGGCTCAAGGTAAAAACCTGCGATATGAGCAGGAAAACTTTTTTGCTTTGAGGGATTGTTATCCATCGCCCAAATATATCGGTGAGAAAGTTTCCTGAAGCGGCCATTAAACAGCTGTCGGCTGTAGACATAATGGCCGAAAAATAAGCAGCCATCATCAAACCCATAAGCCCAACAGGGAGGATGGAGCGAAGCAACAGGGGCAGCCCCTTTTCCTCATCCATAAATTGATCGGGCGGAAAACCCAGATCAATAAACATACCTTGTTCAAAAGCCACCCGGGCAAATAACCCCAGGGTAACACCCATAAAGGCCATGATGGGATATTCAAAAAAGCCGGCAATGATCCATGCTTTCTGTGCCTGTTTTTTATCGCGTGAGGCATAAATTCGCTGATAAAGCGTCATTCCCACAAACCAAATGGGTATAATGGTTACCACCCAATATAGAATTTGTTGCCAGGTAATATTGGTAAGGCTAAAAAATTCGGAAGGCAACACTTGCTGTATGGCCTCCATTCCGCCTATACTATGATAGGCAATAGGGATTCCAATAAAAATGAGCCCTGCCATAAGAATAATCCATTGAATGGTATCGGTGTAGATTACAGCTTTAATGCCTCCCATTGCAGTATAAACAATTACAATGACGCCCATAATGATCAGAGCCATTTGCATATCTAATTCAACAAATGTAGTGGATGCAAGTTTAGCTCCGGCAAGAATTTGACTACTGGTAAAGCCCAGATAACCGATGCCGGAAATAATTCCTGCCAGCAAAGCTACTTTTGGATTGTAGAAATGGCCCAGCAGCTGGGGAAAGGTATAAAATTTTTTAAATTTCTCAATGGCTTTAACCCTGGGGATAAGAATGATGGCACTTAACCATGCCCCGATGAGTCCGGTAAAAAGCATCCAGGAACCTGAGATACCCATAATAAAACCCAGGCCTCCCAGTCCTATAGAAAATCCTCCTCCCACATCGGTTGCCACCACCGACAGGCCTATATGCCAACTTCCAATTTTACGCCCTCCTACATAATAATCATCGACTCCTTCATTTTTTATCAGGAACCAGATTCCAATTCCTACTACCGCCAACATGTAAAGAGAGAAAATTAATATGTCTAATAAATGCATTTAATATAGTTTCCGTTTAAATGCCTGCAAAGATAGTTAAAATTTGATAAAGGTCAAAGCCAGCGCATCAATACATTTGTAATCCAAGCATTGTCAGGATAATACAGGAAACGCCTATATCCTTATCACACCAATAATTTTACTATTTTTGTCGGGCAAAAAAAAATAAATGACACATCCCTGGGGCAATACACGCCGGTTTCACTCCCTGGCAGATTTTTATAAGCAACGTTTTGGCAGCCGCGTTCAAAAGGTAAGTGTGCATGCTGGTTTTAGCTGTCCTAACCGCGATGGGAGTGTGGGCACGGGAGGCTGTACTTTTTGCAATAATAGTGGATTCAGCCCCTCTTATTGCCATGAAGAAAGTTCCATCGCTGAGCAATTAGAAAAGGGGCTTCTTTTTTTAAAGAAAAGATATCGTAAGGCTGCGCTTTTTGTTGCCTATTTCCAGGCATACTCCAACACCTATGACAGCATAGAGGTTTTGAAAGATCGTTACCGGGAAGCTCTTTTACATCCTGAGATAACAGGTCTATCGATAGGCACACGACCCGATTGCATTGATGACGAAAAACTTGATTTATTGGCCCGTTTATCGGAACAAAATATAATAAGTGTTGAATATGGCGTAGAGTCGTGCTACGAAGATACCCTTGTAAGAATAAACAGAGGTCATAGTTATAAGGATTCCATAAGGGCGATACAAAAAACCAGCGAAAGGGGGCTGCATACAGGGATTCATCTTATCATAGGGCTCCCCGGAGAAAGCCGCCAACAGATGTTGGAGCAGAGTAAAATTATTTCACAATTGCCTATTAATTCTGTTAAATTTCATCAACTTCAAATCGTAAAAGATACTCCTATGGCCAATGAATATTTTTGGCATCCCGAGAGGTTTGATTTCTTTGAACCCGGCGAGTATGTGGATTTTATGATAGAATTCATTGAGCATCTGCGCCCTGATATTGCCATTGAACGCTTTTCAGGCGAGGTACCCCCACGGTATAACGTGCGACAATCATGGAGGGGATTGCGCAGTGATAAAATGATAACCCTCATTGAAAACGAAATGCTTGCCAGAGATACCTGGCAAGGAAAAAAATACCACTCATAATAGTTTAAAATCATTATTTTTGGGCCTTTTTGTGGCAGATAAAAAATATTTTTCACATCATTTTTAGAATTTATTTTCAAAAACCCCATACGCTTTAAATCTAATCAAAACTAAAAAAGATACATCACTATGGAGAAACAGAAGTCAGGATTTGTAACAGGAATGCTGAATGTAATTGAAAAGGTGGGAAATAAACTGCCACACCCGGGAGCTTTATTTGCCTATTTTGCTTTGGGCATCATTGTATTAAGCTGGTTTGCCTCGCTCTTTGATATAACGGCACTGCATCCAGGCACAGGAGAAACGATAGAGGTTTTTAATCTGATGAGCAAAGAAGGCCTGCACCAGATTATGACTGGGATGGTGCGCAACTTCACCTCCTTTGCTCCCCTTGGAACAGTGTTGGTTGCCCTGTTGGGAATAGGAGTTGCTGAATCGAGTGGACTCATGTCTACCGGATTAAGATTGCTGGTAATCTCAGCCCCTAAAAAACTCCTTACTTTCGCTATTGTATTCGCAGGTGTTCTGTCAAACACTGCCAGCGAAGTAGGTTATGTGGTACTGGTACCACTGGGAGGTATGATATTTCTTGCTGTAGGTCGAAATCCAATAGCGGGTATTGCTGCAGCTTTTGCCGGGGTATCGGGTGGGTATTCTGCCAATTTGCTGCTGGGCACCATCGATCCTCTGTTGGCAGGGCTATCTGAAGAAGCTGCCCGCATTGTAGAGCCTCTCTATACCGTAAATCCGGCCGCCAATTATTATTTTATGTTTGTTTCAACCTTTTTAATCGCGGGCATTGGAACCTGGGTAACGGAAAAGGTTGTTTCTCCCCGCTTAGGAGAATATAAAGGGGAGGCCATAGCTGAAGAAATCAAATCACTGGATGCCCTGGAAAAAAGAGGGTTAAAGTTTACTCTTGTGGCTTTTATTGCTATCGTGGTTCTCATATTCTGGAGTGTAGCCCCCATTGAGCAAGGCTTTTGGGCAAATGTGCCCCTAAGTGGCTTTATGCGCGACCCCCAAACAGGTGGTTTATTGCGATCTCCCTTTATGAGTGGCATCGTAGCCCTTATTTTTCTCGTTGCCTCCATACTGGGTATTGTTTATGGAATTGGAGCAAAAACCCTTAGCAGCAGTAGCGATGTGATCAATGGAATGGGAAAATCAATGGCCACCCTGGGCACGTATATCGTACTGGTATTTTTTGCTGCACAGTTTGTGGCGTATTTCAACTGGACCAATCTGGGTCTGATCTTCGCCATCAAGGGTGCAAACCTAATTGGCACTATTGGAATGGGGCGCATCCCTTTAATGATTGCCCTGGTATTGATAGCCTCTGTTATAAATCTTTTGATTGGCAGTGCGAGTGCCAAGTGGGCCATTCTGGCACCGGTGTTTATTCCGATGTTTATGCTCTTGGGCTATTCACCAGAATTTACACAATTGGCATACCGGGTGGGCGATAGCGTTACCAATGTGATAGCACCCATGATGTCTTATTTTGCCATGATCGTAGCTTTCATGGAACGATACGACAAAAAGGCCGGTATTGGCACCATCATTGCCACTATGTTGCCCTATACAATAACCTTTTTAATAGCATGGCTGATATTACTTATAATATGGATCCTGGCCGATATTCCCATTGGACCCGGAGCACCTCTGTTTTACGAGATCAATGAATCTGCAGCAAGGGGTGATTTGTCCTCTCTTATCGAATTAAGTTCTTGCAGCTTTAAAGCGTTTTTTAGCTAATATATAGAAATTTCTCTTTAACTTTGGCCTGATAATTCCAGAGTAAAACCTCCGGAATTATCAGGCCAACGTTTTTTTATAATCATCCCCGGGCAATGGGGAAGATCATAGTGAATAAGCATTCAGGCACTTATTTCAAAAAAATGAATAAAAACCTTGCATACTCTTTTTTGGTTCCCTTTGATTTTACAGAGAAATCTCTGCATGCCCTCCAATATGCATCGGATATAGTAAAAATGCATGATGGAATGGTACATCTGCTTCATGTGGTGGATGAGCGAACCCCGACCAGCGACGAAACATTGGCAGCTACGAGAGCCAATTTGATCCGTTATGCCCGTGAGCAACAGGAAATGCTCAAAGTAAACATTATTCCACATACTATTACCGGCAATATTTTTGTCTCAATTGGAGAAATGGCCAAAAAGCTGGGTGTACAACTCATCATAATGGGCATACATGGCATGCATGGCATTCAGTTTATCATCGGAAGTTTTGCAGCAAGAGTAATTCTGGGCAGTCCGGTACCTGTTCTACTGACCAATGGCTCACAGCATTTTTCTGACCTAAAACATATTGTGGTGCCTTTTGACAAAAATTTGCCGATGGATCAGCTGGTCAAAAAATCTATTGAACTTGGATTGCAGTTTAAAAGCACCATACATCTGTATTCTAAAAATGAAGATGCTACCTTGTGGCAACGAATAATCCTAGGCAGAAAAATCAGAAAAACAATCAGAACCATAAGAAAAGCAGGCCTTAGCTGTCAGAACGTAATATTAAATGCCAACAATAATAATATTGCAGAGAGCATAGTAGAGTATGCTGACAATATACATGCTGACTTGATCATGGTAACCACCCACAATCAACACAATAGTAAAGAATACGCTTTTGTGGAAACAGGTGTTAAGCTTATGGAAAAATCAAAAACACCTTTGTATTTTTTAAATGCCTCCTGATTTTGCATCATCTATATATAACAATAAAAGGCCGGTATTCCCGGCCTTTTATTGTTATATATAGAGATATATTATTTTGAGGAGACAGATAATCTTATCATATCAGAACCCAGGATTACACCAAATATTTTGGCATTTGATTGACTTACTTCATACATTTGACGATTATTAGACAAAACAAAGTTTACAGCAGCACCTTCATCCAGAGTATTTCTGCTATCCGTAATCAATAAAGCAGGAATCCTTTCCTGCTTGAGTTTCTGAGTAATTGCAGGGAGGTTGCGCGATTGTAAAGGAGCCACAAAAAGCACCTGGCACTTGATAATATCTTCAACATTATCAAACTGTTTAACAACGATGCGACGATTCCCAGCCTGTCGTGATTCAGCAATTTGATTTAGTTCATTATGGATAGGACTGTTACCCAAAACAGCAATCACGAAATCACCCGATTGAACCTCCTGGGGCCATGCATTCATACGTGTAAAATTATACACAAACATCGCCTGATTGCGGTATTTATCCTGTGCCTGGCTGTTAAGGCCAATCATTATGAGCAATAGGGTGAAAAAGAGTAGCTTTAGTTTTTTCATAACAAAATGTGGTTTTAAAATAAGTAAAATGGGTTTATTGTGGATAATTAATGATTACAATGGTTCAGTTGATGCTTATCACATAAGTATTAACACTAATTTTACTACAAATTTAATACTTATATAAATGCAAATATTGATAAGTGTTTATACCTATAGTATTCAATATATCATTGATATTGTGGATACTATAATTTACAACATACATCTACGTATTAATTTATCCCATTAACTTTAGTTTTATTTCGATTAACAGAACGCAAACATTGCATCAATTTTTCTACTAATTTTTCAGCATAATTCATATAGGTCTGATTAAATGAGTATTTATGTTTATTAAAGTTTATTATAACTTATCATTTTTTATCAACAACCAGCAAATTTCTACTAATCATTAAAAATTGGAAGCATTAAAATTAATTTAGACTTCTAGTTTGAAAAACTTGCAAAACATATTTTTTTTGCGTATATTGAAAATCAGTCCTATTTAGGTTATTTTGCTGATAAACAAGCATATCGCTTCAAAAACACATGCCATGAATGTTTCGAGAAATAAAATATTGGTCGCAATAGACTTCGAAGAACAATCTATGCAGGCGCTTGATCTTTCTTGCGAGTTAGCCAGATTGTTTGATGCGGATCTTCGTTTGCTTTATGTAATCGAAAATATGAGTGTTTTGGGCAAATTACGTTCACCTGATGAATATGTAAAAAATCTTATCGCACAGGCGCATGAGAAATTTGATGAATTGGAGCAACTGGCAAAGAACGCAGCAACAAAAACCCCGATAAAGATTACAGCATTGGTGGAAAAAGGAAAGCCTTATGAAAAAATCATAGAAACAGCAAAAGACAATGATGTTCTTATGATTATAATGGGCAAAAACAGCAATTCCTCCGTTCGAAAGAACAGGCCATTCATCGGCAGTAACTCCTTAAATGTTATCCGCGAAGCCCACTGCCCTGTAATAACCATCAAATCCGTCCCCCCCCATAATAATAAATTTGCATCAATTCTCCTACCCCTTGATTTTACAAGGCAAACCAAAAAGCAAGTTCAAAAAGCCATCGAATTTGGAGGTTATTTTGGATCACGAATTAGCATTATTTCTATTCTGCAAAGAGAAAATGCAGTAAACAAGCTTCTTAAGCAAGTGCAATTGAATCAGGTAAAAAATGCCATTCAAAAAAACGGCATCCAGTGTCAAAGTGAGTGTATTAATGGCAAAGATGGGCAAGTAGCAGATATTATACTTAACTACAGCCAAAAAATTAATGCCGATCTGATCATCATCATGACCCAACAAAAGAAGAACTTTATAAGCTTTTATGTTGGTTCTACAGCTCAATCACTGATTTCAGGCTCAGACATTCCGGTATTAAGCATCAATCCCACAGCCAAATTCACTCCGGGAGTAGTTGCTTCATTGGTTGATCCATTAGGCTTTATTAAAGATCCGGTATATTGATTGGAAAAAATCACTTATCCCAATCCTTACCGCTAATCATTACAAGAAGCCCAATATTTTAGGTCAATACTTGTTTTTATGCCTTGGGTTGCACAAATATTTCTTATTTTTGTTTGTACTTATATCGAAGGGCCTTTTCTCTTAAAGGCCTTTTTTAAAACACTGAAATCGTATTAGCATGGAAAGAAATATTATACTTGTCCCTACTGATTTTACATCTGCAGCCGATTGCGCTCTGGATCATGCCATCGAAATTGCCAGACTATTTATTCACAAAATATGCCTGCTCCATGTGGATAATAAAAAATTAACCACATTGCAAAAAGAAAAAGTGCAGAAACAACTCGACAAGATCTCTATTGTAACGTCCAAACGCACAGGTCTTGAAGTTTTCAACCTCATAAGAGAAGGAAATATTTTTGAACAAATCAATGAAACTGCCAATCAATTAAAGGCTGAGTTTGTCATCATGGGTATACATGGAAAAAAGGGGCTTCAGCATATAGTTGGAAGCTATGCCTACAAAGTAGTAAGCAATTCCATTGTACCAGTTATGGTGGTAAAAAAGAAGCATATCCATTTAGGCTATAACAACATTGTTATACCTATAGATTTTTCTTACGAGAGCTCACAGAAATTGAACCTGGCAATACGTTTTGCCAAGTATTTTGATTCGACCATACATGTTATTGGAATCATTGGTTCGGCAAGCAGTGCAATGAAAATCAAAAAAGAAGCCCTGCTGAAGCAGGTACATGATTATGTTGAGAATGGCGGGGTGAATGCCATAACCGAGGTATTGATAAAACCGGGTTCTAATGTTGAGGATGAGATTCTGGACTACAGTGACAAAATTGATGCTGATCTTATCATGATCGTGGCCGAAAAGAGTGGTCCTTTTACAGAATTTTTCAGATTTAATGTTGCTGAACAAATTATAGACCGGGCAGAGATTCCTATACTAACAATTATTCCAAATGATGTATATAATGAAGAAGAAGATGAAGATGAAACCTTATTGAGTTCATTTTTTGATCCACTGGGCATCATAGATAAACCCTCCAATCCTTAATTTCTTTACTATTCAAAACCAATCGTAATCAGTCATATACCCTGATGCCCCATTTTTATGGATTCATTTAACAACACGCAAATCGCATTTTCCAACAAAACAACTACACAATTACAAAAAGCTTACTGGCTGTTTTGGATGGTGAAAAATCCTCTATTGGTAAAAACCGGTTCAAAGATGCTGTATTTAGCTAATATGATACGACTCCCTCTTCGATGGGCTCTTAAAAAAAATGTATTTGAGCATTTTTGCGGAGGAGAAACCCTGGAAGAATCAAAAGAAACCCTGCAGCAATTGGGCAAATTCAACATCAAATCAGTACTTGATTACGCTGCCGAGGGAGTAGAAACAGAAAAAGAATTTGAAGAGGCTAAGGAACGCATTCTTGCCACCATTGAATTGGGAAAGACAAACAAAAATATTGGATTTGCCGTTTTCAAAGTTACAGGAATCGCCAGATTTGAATTGTTGAAGAAAGTTAGTACAGAAAGCAAATTAAGCCCTGAGGATCAACAAGAGTTCATGCGGGTAAAGGATCGGGCGTACCAGATTTGTAAAAAAGCCTCCGAATATGGTTTACCTGTAATGATAGATGCAGAAGAAACATGGGTTCAGGAGACCATAGATCACTTGGTGGAAGAATTGATGAAGGAATTTAATCATACCACAGCTATTGTCTATCATACCTTACAAATGTATCGGATCGACAAATTGTATTATCTGAAAAAACTGGTTAACACGGCAAAAGAAAAAAAATATTTCCCTGCTCTTAAACTCGTGCGCGGGGCTTATATGGAAAAAGAACGTGAGCGTGCAGCAAAAGAAGGATATGCATCTCCTATACAACCCGATAAAGCTTCAACCGATGCAGCTTACAATGATGCAATAAAGTTTTGCATCGAAAACATTGACAATCTTTCCGTTTGCATAGGAACCCATAATGAAGAGAGTTGTCTTGAAGCCATCTGGCTGATGGACTTAGATGAAATGCAAAAAAATCATAGTCGGATTTACTTTTCACAGCTCAAGGGCATGAGCGATCATATCAGCTACAATCTGGCCGACAAAGGTTATAATGTGAGTAAATATGTTCCTTATGGTCCTTTACGGCTGGTTATGCCTTATCTAATTCGTCGTGCGCAGGAAAACACTTCGGTAGCAGGACAAACGGGACGGGAGTTGTTTCTGATTAAAAAGGAACTGCAAAGACGTAAACAAGACGTTAAATTCAAATAGTCTTAATGGTTTTCGCACTCATCATAGCCTTTGAAGACGTTGTCTTTTTGCTTCAAAAACAAGAATGGCCACTGATGCAGAAACATTTAGTGAATCAATTCTGCCTTGCATGGGAATCTTGAGTTTTTCTGTTGTTGCATTATACCAAATTGGAGATAAACCATCTGCTTCGGTTCCGAACACTAATGCCAATGGCTTACTCATATCGGCCATATGATAAGAACGTTCGGCCTGCACAGAGGCAAGCATGTTTGTAATACTGTGTTCCTTTGCCCATTCAAAATACTCTCCGGTACTACATACGGATACTTTTACTGAAAATACACACCCCAAAGAGGCACGTATGACATTAGGATTGAACACATCGGTAGAGGGATCGCATATAATTACTCCATCAACCCCGGCAGCATCGGCAGTGCGCAGAATAGCTCCCAGGTTTCCCGGCTTCTCTACCGATTCCAGCACTATACAGAGCGGGTTGGATGACAGAGAAAAAGAGTGTAATCGGGTATCGAAATTTTCCATTACCCCAATAATACCCTCAACACCCGAACGATAGGCCAGTTTGGCATATACCGCGGGGGTTACATTGACCAGGCAGGACTGGTATTTTGACAAGTCAACGGGGTATTCAGCATCTTCATGGTATATATCATCACAGATAAAAAGGTGATGTAACTTTACTCCCGCCAGCAGAGCCAACGAAACTTCACGAACCCCTTCTACAATAAATCTTTTGCTATTTTTTCTTTCCTGCGATTTCTGACTTAGCTTTACAAGGTCTTTTACAAGTGGATTTTGCAAACTGCTAATCAATTTGGTATTCATGGTGTTAAGGTTGCTTTTGAAAAATAATTATTGCTGTCGTATTCGTTCTTAAGTAAGGGCATGCTTAAAGTTGTAAAAGAAATTTCATGGTGTCAACCCCATCGGCATAATCCCACGGAGCCGGGCGTTGAGATGTTCCCGGACTAACCCTGGCAGGAAAATCAAAATCAATGCCATCAGGAATCACCACGCATTGTAAAATCTCTCTGTTGACTTCCAGGTATTCTTTGAGTTCCTGAGGTTCCTTGTATTCATCATAATAGAGCACAGACAAGGGAGACGTCAGACGCTCGTCCTTAATCAGGAGAGAAAAACCCGTATCCAGGTGGGGAATATTATTGACCAACAACACGGCCTTCTGGTATTCGTAATTGTTGAAGAATTTATGATGATTGTGCAGAAAGTTCCAATTACTGAAAGCATCCAGCAAAACAGTTAAATCATACCCAAGGGGAACCAGTATCTTGGATACATTGCGGCAACCCATTCCAAAATACATAAAGACATCATCAGCCAGAGATTGAAGTTCCTGCTGGCTTTCCATTCCTGAGAGGATAGCCAGACTGCTCCTGTTTTTACGTATAATATGAGGATATTTCCCAAAGTAGTATTCAAAATAGCGGGAAGAATTGTTGCTTCCAGTAGCAATAACAGCATCAAAGGATCCAAGAATCCCATCAGAAAAAGTAATTTTATCTTGCAGTTCAGGTTCTGCTTCAATAAGTAAGTCGGCAATCTTGACAGGTAATTCTTTATCCTGAGAGGAAAGTTTACCTAAAAAGTGATGTCCGGATAATAATACGCACATAAAATCATGAAAACCTACGAAAGGAATATTACCGGCCATTATTACAGCCACCGTTTTAGGATTCTTGGGGGTTATTACATTATAATTATTCAACCAATAATCCAATACCCGGGGTTCGAGCATACTACGAATGCCTGCTAAAGCCATTTTCACATTCCGTGTGGTAAACCAGGGGTTTCTGTGTGGACTGTGTTGGATTTCTTCATACAAGGCTTTGCATGCCTCTGACAATGCTTTCGGAGAGGTGCAGTTGAGCACCTTTTCAAGTTCATTTCCTGTGCGTATAAAAGCTTTTTTATACTGTGTTAGATTGAGCGTCATAGTGTAGAAAAAAACAATCGGTGAAAATCTTTATATTTGCATTGCTTTGCATCATTTTTGTTTATGATAGCACAAGAAGGTAAAGATAATTTTGTAAAGTTAAACAAATGATACAAGCTAAGTAAAACCTTTTAGCGAAAAGCCCAATAGCTAGGGCATGAGTAAGAGGACAAAATTTAGTAAAATTATTTTTCATCCCTAAATTAACCCTATAAACAATACAAGCATTACATGAGAAATATATTTCTGTTCAATTGTATTTTAATTATCAACGTCACCACCTCTATTGCCCAGGAAAACTTCCCGCTATACGAGGATAGCTTAAAAAAGATGTCCCGAAGGATAATCGAACCCGAGCATGATTTTGAAAGACTGGCGCTTAATCTGGAATTTAAAAGGTATTTCGAACATGTACTCAACATGAGGGGCGCCATGGAATATCCCTTTGATTCCCTAACTGCTGTGTCCCGCCATATGGCCCCCGATGGAAGCTTCCGAATCATAAGCTGGTATGTTCCCCTTGAAAAAAGCAATTTTGATTACTTTGGGTTTTTTCAATCCAGCATATCCGAAACAGAACATACCACCTACGAACTTAATGACCAGGCAAGCAAACTTGAAGAGCCCATTTATCAAAGCCTGGATCATGAAAATTGGTATGGTGCCTGGTATACCGATCTTATTCACGAAAAGCATCATCGAAAAGATTATTATCTGCTGCTGGGTTGGAGAGGAGACAATCCTCTCACCCGCAAAAGAATCATTGACCCCGTGAAAGTCATGGGAAGAGGCCGCCCCTCTTTTGGAGAACCTGTTTTCAGATATAAAGATAACCGACACCGACGAATTATTTTTGAGTATTCAGCAAAGACATCTATGAGCATGCGCTATGAAACACAACCTGTAGAAGGGGTTAAGAGGCCACAGGAGATCATTATATTTGACAGAATAGCCCCTACACATAGCTTTTTAGAAGGGCATTACCAATTTTATGTGCCGGAAACCAATATTTTCGATGGCTTCATGTTTGAGGATGGAAAGTGGATTTTTATAACAGATATAGATGCCAAAAACCCTGAAAGAAATCCATCAGTACCACCTTCCTCTCCGAAAAGTTCGTTTTAGACAAGATTGAAAAATGTTTAATCGCATATCTCCTATTGCCTGGAGAAATATTCCGGCAAATAAATATCTTTTACCGAAAGGTAAAATCTAATAATCAACAGGTAAAATATTTATACAGTTTTTCTTCTTACATTGTAATAAATTTCTCAAATTTGCCCTAAATTTCAACCTATCGATATTGGGCAATTCATAACGGAGGATAGGATTTTGGAATAATCACACAATTCCGATGATACGATAATTATTTAACACAAGCTAAATAAAAGTACATGTTAATACTATAAATTAAAAATAAATCCTTTATTTCGCTGAAAATTGCATAAGAATAAGTTAAGATAAAATAGTATTGCGTATCAGAAAAGCAATAGCAAATACCCATCTATATATTTGATTTAAAGTAACCCTAAAAAATTATTAAGCGATGAAGAAACATAATTTTAGTGCCGGCCCATCAATATTGGCAGCAGAGGTAATTGAAAACACTGCCAAAGCAGTAATGGATTTAAACGGAGGTGGTTTGTCAGTGATGGAAATATCTCATCGGGGCAAAGATTTTCAGGCCGTAATGGATGAGGCAGTTGCTCTTTTCAAAGAGTTGCTCAACATTCCTGCAGGTTACCAAGTCTTGTTTCTTGGTGGGGGAGCAAGCATGCAATTTTGTATGGCTCCATTTAATCTTCTTAATAAAAAAGCTGCCTATCTGGAAACAGGTGTATGGGCCAAGAAAGCCATTAAAGAAGCCAAGTTTTTTGGTGAAACCGTTGTAGTAGCTTCAAGCTCAGATAAGAATTTCAATTATATCCCACAAGGCTACTCTATTCCGGAAGATGCCGACTATTTTCATATTACGACCAACAACACCATTTATGGTACCGAAATAAAAGAAGATATTGATTCTCCGGTAACCTTGGTAGCAGACATGTCCTCTGATATTTTCAGCCGTCCGGTAGATGTATCCAAATATGGAATGATTTACGGCGGTGCACAAAAAAACCTGGGACCCGCCGGTGTTACCTTTGTTGTAATACGTGAAGACATATTAGGGAAAGTTGATAGACCTATTCCTACTATGCTTGACTACAGAACTCACATTAAGGAAGGCTCAATGTTTAACACCCCACCCACCCTTCCGATTTATACGTGTATGGAAACATTGCGCTGGTTGAAAAAACTGGGAGGTGTAAAGAAAATGCATGAACTTAATGAAGCTAAAGCAAGGATGCTTTATGATGAAATTGATCACAGCGAGTTATTTATGGGTACAGCTGAAAAAAGCGCCCGCTCGCTGATGAATATTTGCTTTGTCATGAAGGACAAGTACAAAGACCTGGAGCAGGAATTTCTTTCCTTTGCCTCATCAATGGGTATGGTTGGACTTAAGGGTCACCGCTCAGTAGGTGGATTCCGTGCTTCTACCTACAATGCATTGCCTATTGAAAGTGTTAAGGCACTTGTAGAAGCAATGCAGGAATTTGAGAGAAAATTTAAGCAATAAGATTTATAATATTTGCGATTCAATAAAATAATATTAAACCTTAGCAAATCCGGGCATGGCAATGTGTTATGCCCGGAATGCTAACTACACAAAACTCATCAGGTATGAAAAAAGTATTAATAGCAACCGATAAGCCCTTTGCCCCCATCGCTGTAGAAGGAATAAAGGAAGTATTCGATCAGGCGGGTTATGAACTCCATATGCTTGAAAAATACACATCACCCGATCAACTGATCAAAGCGTCAGAAGAAGTGGATGCGATGATTGTTCGCAGTGATAATGTTACTGCTGAAGTAGTAAACAACGCAAAGAATCTCAAGATAGTAGTACGTGCCGGAGCAGGTTACGATAACCTGGACCTGGAAGCCTGCACTAAAAATAACGTAGTGGCCATGAACACTCCTGGTCAGAATTCCAATGCTGTGGCAGAACTGGCGTTCGGCATGATGCTCTTCAATATTCGCAAAGGCTTCAATGGAACCTCCGGCAGTGAATTAAGAGGTAAATCAATTGGTATTCATGCCTATGGCAATGTAGGGAGATATGTAGCCGCAATTGCCAAAGGATTTGGCATGACGGTATACGCATTCGACCCCTTTGTAGATCATGAGGCTATGAAAAACGAAGGCGTTATTCCGGTAGCAACCCGAGAGGAGCTTTATAAGACATGCCAGTTTATCTCTCTGCACATCCCGGCAAACGAAAAAACCAAAAATTCAATCGACTACGATTTACTGGCCCTCTTACCCAAAGGCGGAACGCTGGTAAATACGGCAAGAAAAGAAGTAATCGACGAAGACAGCCTGTTGAAGATTTTTGAAGAAAGAAAAGACTTCAACTACCTTTCTGACCTTATGCCCGACTGCAAAGATGAAATCATTGAGAAGTACTCCGGAAGATATGTTTTCACGGCCAAGAAAATGGGAGCTCAAACCTCTGAAGCAAATATCAACGCTGGTATAGCGGCTGCAAAACAAATTGTTGATTTCCTTGAAAAAGGAGATGCTACCTGTAAAGTAAACAAATAAAAAAACGCTACTATTGCATTGACCTGAGCAGATGATGAAAAGACGATAAGACAGATAAATGTTTGAGCAGGAATAAACAAACACTGACTAAAGAACACATAGTTAAACTTGTGAATCCTTACTTCAAATGATCAATATCCTACTTTTGTTTCTTTTCATCATCACTTCTTTATCACCCCTGAATATTAATCATTTATCAACACAAACAATTCAACACACGACATGGCAATTTTTAAACCTTTCAAAGGATTACGACCACCCAAAGAAATAGTCAAAGATCTGGCTTCAAGACCTTATGATGTGCTCAACTCAGCAGAGGCCCGGGAAGAAGCCGAAGGAAATCCCTACAGCTTTCTCAGGGTTGTTAAACCTGAAATTGAGCTGCACGAAGACATCAACCCCTACTCAGAGCAGGTGTATAACAAAGCTCTTGAGAATTTCAACAGGTTTATACAAAAAGGATGGCTCAAGCAGGACGCAACCCCTAACTATTATGTATACGCGCAAGTCTGGAACCAAAAGGTTCAGTATGGAATAGTTGGCTGCGCAGGAGTTGAAGACTATATGAACAATGTCATCAAAAAACATGAGCTCACCCGCCCCGACAAGGAAGAAGACCGGATGAACCATGTTCGCACCCTCAATGCCAATGCCGAACCTGTTTTCTTCTCCTACCCTGCTGTGGCAGATATTGACCGTATCGTCAGAGAAGTTACCAAGCAAGAACCGGAGTATGAATTTACCGCAGATGACGATTTTGGCCATAAATTTTGGGTAATAGACAATGTAGATACAGTTAGTAAGCTGCTACAGCTTTTTAATAAAGTCCCTGCTTTTTACGTAGCCGACGGACATCATCGCACCGCAGCGGCTGCTTTGGTAGGTAATGAAAAGAAGAGCCAGAACCCTAACCATACAGGCAAGGAAGAGTACAACTATTTCATGGCAGTACTGTTTCCTGATGATCAGCTTACCATCATCGACTACAACAGGGTTGTAAAAGATCTCAATGGATTGTCCAAAGAAGAATTCCTTCAAAAAATACAGGACGTCTTTGATGTAATCGATAAAGGTACACAGGAATACAAACCCAGGGGGTTGCACAACTTCAGCATGTATCTTGACGGAAGATGGTACGAACTACAAGCCCGTGAAAACACCTACGACGACAGCGATCCCATTGGTGTGCTGGATGTGACCATCCTCTCACAGCATGTGCTTGATCATATCCTGGGAATTAAAAATCTTCGTACCGACAAGAGAATTGATTTTGTTGGCGGGATCCGTGGACTGGGTGAACTGAAAAGAAGAGTCGACAATGGAGAAATGACTGTTGCTTTTGCCCTTTACCCCGTTACCATGAAACAATTGATCGATATTGCCGATACCGGAAACATCATGCCTCCAAAGACCACATGGTTTGAGCCTAAACTTCGCAGTGGACTGGTGGTGCATAAACTGGAAGATTAATTTAAAAAAAGGTTTTGGAACTTTGTGTTTTAATTGTATCTTTGCACTCCCGAAAAAGCAGCAATGCTTGATCTATTGATTTGTATAGGATACACGTAAAATCACAATATTAACAAACAGGCCTGTTTATTAAACATTTAGAGTAATGAGAAAAGATATCCATCCAAAAAACTACCGCTTAGTAATATTCAAGGATATGTCAAACGACTACTCCTTTATTACACATTCTACTGCGCCCAGCAAAGAAACAGCAGAATGGGAAGACGGAAAAGAATATCCTGTAATTAAACTTGATATTTCACATACTTCACATCCTTTCTATACCGGTAAGCAGCAGCTCGTTGATACCGCCGGTAGGATCGACAAGTTTAAAACAAAATACTCCAAGCATTTGAAGAAATAAAAATGTAACGAATAAATGCAAAAAAGCCCTTTGATAAAGGGCTTTTTTTTTTAAAAAATTCATACCTTTAGCCAATTATGCTAAAATGAATGACTAATCAAATTAAACCCACAATGAATTATATATTATTCGGAGACCAAACTCGTAATCATTTGTTACCCTTTACTTTCACCCGACCAATAGCTGACATACGTCTGGGTATCCTTACCATCAGAGAGAAATGGGAAAAAATGCTCAACAGTAAGACATCAACCCTTACGGAAGAATATTTAAATCTAAAGTTTCCCTTGGTAAAGGAAGCAGATAATATTTTGATCAACAGTAGTATATTACCCAATGAAACCATTGTAGAAGAATTGCATAAACTATCTCCCAATCAAACCCTTATTACCGGAGAGACCATAATAGCTCTCAGGCTTAAAGCAGAAGACATCGAAATTCTTGACTGGGATGTACTTGATTCTGTAACGCCTATGCAGACCATGAGTTCTCCGAAAAAGATCAACTTTTTGTGGGATCTCATCGAAATGAACGAGGCGGTGCTGAGATCAGATTTTGATATGATTACGAAAAACCGGACCTCACAGCCTATTCCCGATCATGTAAGAGTGACTAAACCTGAAAATGTATTCCTGGAAGAAGGGGCCATTCTTGAAAATATCATCATTAATGCCTCTGAAGGCCCGGTTTATATAGGAAAGAATGCTCAGATCATGGATGGTTCCATACTCCGTGGACCATTGGCTGTGGGTGAGGAGAGTAAAGTCAGAATGGGCGCTAAAATATACGGTGCTACCAGCATAGGCCCATACTGCAAAATTGGAGGCGAAGTAAGTCACTCCATCATCTTTGGATATACCAACAAAGCACACGATGGCTTCCTTGGACATAGCGTTATAGGTGAATGGTGCAACCTGGGTGCCGACACCAATACATCTAACCTGAA
>JBEPXC010000022.1:0-25457 GCA_041642035.1 Sphingobacteriia bacterium | reverse complement strand
TATAAACTTACACCGTAGATCATTTGAAAAGCCACTGATTCTCCCATTGGGAAAGCAACTTGCACTCCCAGTGAAACAGGGGCAAACAAACGGAATAGATGCATATCTCCACTTAATCCCAAGCCATAGGAGAATATACTTTCATTGATAACTACATTATTATCCTGGTTCGGAAATCTCTGCCCTCTGGCAAAATCGTAAAACAAATATCCTTTCAATCGTTTCAGGTAGATCAGGTAGGGGATGCTAAGATCGGGGTATATGAGAGGGAATGCGTAATCGGCTGTAAATGTTGATAAGGTTTGATGATGATGTCCAGAAGTGCCTCTTGGGTAAGATAAAATATTTCCGAAGTTATAAAAGATATTAAACAGCCCCGGTTCCCTGAGGTTTTCTCCCGCTTTTCTGCTTTGGTAGCCTACCGATAGCCTGATACCCTGATGTCTTGCTAAGCCGGGCAGGTATGCTATGCCTCTGGCTGCAAAAACACGCCCCATCTCATGTTCTCCAAATGGTGTATGACGATAATTGATATCAATTATTTGCCCTGAGCGTGGAAAAATGTCTCTCATAACACTTCTCCTTTGATTATAGGCCAGCAAGCGATATTCCTGCCGGTAAAAGGTTGTTTGTGCAAAATTATACCAGGTTTCTCTTCCAACAAAAATTGAATCGGGTGTGTTTGGGCTTTCTGCTGTTTGGCTTATCCCCAGGCGAAGCAAAGGCGTTATCCCCCTGAAGTACTGATTTTTTTGGTAGGAAAGCGGTATAGAAAAGGAGATGCTGGAGGTGTTTTCCTTAAACATAAAACTGTACACCTCTTCTCCAATGGCGTAAAAGAATTTTCGGTCGCCCGTTTCGGCATTGATTTCAGTAACTGGATACCAACCTTTATAGGTGTAACTTGCCTTAAATTTCCCTGTTTCTTCATTCATATCCCATAAATATCCAAGGGTAGCAAATGAGGTACTGAGCTTATTTTGAAATAAGAGTGACACACCTGGATTCACTTCACGATTGTTGATGTTGAAATAGGCTGGAAACCAACTGTGTAATAAGAACAAACTGGCTAGTCGGCTATAGGGTTTGGCGGTATATTCATTCCTGGGGATATTCGCAGTGGCAGGTATGTTCTCTTTTGTTGAGATAGAACGCTTATATAATGCTACTGAATTGTTTTCTACCTCTTCGATCGGTATGCCGCGCAAGGTAGTAACCTGTAACATGTTTATGCGATATCCATTTGCGGTGTAGTCCGAATATACAATTTTATCTTTATTTGCTTTTGCATTAACGGCACCAAATTCAGAAGAGATGACCCTTCGGATTTGGCCTGTGGGATGCACCAGAAATATATTGTCGATACCTGACCAGGTAGAATTGATGAGAATGTCGTCTCCCAGATAGGAGGGAGACGAAATGTCGTGCTCTTCTGCCACCATGAGATTGGTAGTAGTGTATTCTCTAATGTTGATCTCATCAAGTCTCTTCCCTTGATCATCCAGTACCACCAGAGCTATTTTCTCCCCCCCCGGATGCCAGGCTGGCTGCATAATAAAGTCGTTGTCAGGATATTGGTAACGACAAATCTCACCACCACTGTCGGCCTTCAGCAGCACAAGAGCATTGTTTCCTTCATGATCACTTTCAACAGCAGCCACCGTGTTTCCATCGGGTGAAAGAGCAGGGGAGAAATATTTCCCTTTATTGCTAAATCTTGAGCGGGTTTGGGTCTCGAAATCATATACCATTATTTCTGCGTAGCTTCGGTGTTCCCAGCGAGGGTCAGGTCTAAATTCCGACCAGATCAGTTTTCCGTTCGCGTAATCCACCGAATTGGGAAAAATATTGCCTGGGGCAAAAAGTACCTCTACAGTGCCATCCAGGGAGATGGTGACAAAATGTGCAATGTCATTCAGGCTGCTTTTTAGTGCCACAATGGTGGTATCGTTGTTCCATACAGGATAATGATAATTGGTAAAAAGTTTTTCTTCCGGACTAATGCTAAGGGCCGGGGTGTATTCTTCCTTGTTCTTTTGCGCTGTCCATGCTGAGTCAAGCATTTCAAAAGTGTTTTGGTAAAAGGTTTTTATTCCCACACCCATTTGCTTTCTCAGACCGGATGAAAAAGGGAAAAAAGCCCAGGGCCGTCTTGCCACATTGTTGATCACGGGGCTCCATATGGTGGCTCCTTTTTCAGCTCTGGCTGCTGCAACCAATTGATATCCCAATTCATAGTGGTTGGGGACATGGTGTTTAAATGATCCGAAGTTAGCCTTGTCGTAGGAGAAAATTCCTTTGTTGAGTACCTGGGCTCTTAGTCCTTGCTCGAAACGGGGTAAACGGCCTCTTCCTGCCTTTGTAAATTCTGTTTCTGTAAATACGGCATCTCCTTCCAGAAACCAAAGAGGGATATGTCCCACCACAGCACCGATACCCATCTCACCAAACAATATCCCCAGCAGGCGGGTTAAGCCCTGGTTAAGCTTATCGATTTGCACTACATGACGGTATTCATGAATGATAAGGCGTTCCATCCAGTCATGATGATCGTTGTCGGATGGAGCAGTGGCATATAATTCTACCCTGCTGGGTGCCCATGATACAAATCCATTGGAAACGACCGTATGCGTATGAACGATTACTGATACTTTACGGGGCAGGTGCTGAAGACTTTGGGTAATATGTTCATATGACCACTCAAGTACATCAGTAATATAGCTGGCCTCTTCTTCATATCCGGATGGAAAAATAACCTGTACATTAGGGGTGTTGATTTGCATCCACTTCACAGAGGCAGGATCCTGTCCGGCGCTGTAAAATTGTGCACTTACATGAGTAGTGAGTGAAACAAGCATGTAAACTAACGAAAAATACAACGTTAACATTTTCATCCTTAGGGGTTTTGTGGAGAAAGAATACCGGGTCGGTCTATGTGGATTTCAATTTGCAAGTCCATTGTTCGGAAGGAAAGTAAATTTCCATCCCGACAAAAATAATTATTATAACACCCATCAGGGGTAAAAAGTTAGAAATATGTGAAGGCTTATTGTGCTCTTGACTCAGAGACTTCTTTTTCAAAGAATTTCCACAGATTCTCATCGGGCACAGGAGCAACGATGTTGATTAACTCATTGCTTACCGGATGCCTGAAAGTTAATTTACGGGCATGAAGGTGTATGCTTGCATCGGAATTGGAGCGGTCGAAGCCATACTTAAGATCACCTTTGATGGGACAGTTGATGGCTGCCAATTGTGCCCGTACCTGGTGGTGTCGGCCGGTGATGAGCTCAACTTCCAGCAACCGGTAGTCTCTGCTGCGAGAAAGCAACTGGTAATGCAATTCTGCCCTTTTGCTGTTACTGGTAGCTTCGGTAACAGGATAGGATTTATTTTGCTTTTCGTTTTTTTGAAGATGATGAATCAGGGTACCGCTCTCAGCTGGGGGCTCATTTTTTACTACAGCCCAGTATTTTTTTTGCAACTCCCGGTTTTGTAGCATTGCATTCAGGCGGGTGAGGCCCTTGGAGGTACGGGCAAAAATCACTGCACCACTTACAGGGCGGTCGATACGATGCACTACGCCCAGGAAAACATTGCCAGGCTTTTGATATTTTTTTGCTATATATGCCTTGACCAGATCACTCATGGGCATATCTCCCGTTTTATCTCCCTGTACTATCTCGGAAGGTAATTTGTTGATGATAATGATATGATTGTCTTCATAGAGAATCCGGGATACAAAAGATTGAGCGGTTTCCATTTTCTAAAGGGGAATAAAAGGATTAAAAAACTTAAAGGAATAGATGGCTTAAAGGTAATATCTTATGTGGTGGAAAAAGAAAGCCTTTGGGGGATATTCTTTTGCTGAGGTTTTAATATTGTTCGCGTTCGTTGGGGAAGTCAAGGTTTTTAACATCCTTAATGTACATCTCAACAGCTCCTTTCATTTCATCAAAGAGATTATGATAGCGACGTAAAAAACGGGGAGAAAAATCATGATTAATGCCCAGCATATCGTGAATAACCAACACTTGCCCATCTACACCACTGCCGGCACCAATGCCAATGGTCGGGATATTTATTTGTTGGGTTACTTTTTCAGCCAGCTTGGCGGGTATTTTCTCCAATACTACAGCGAAGCAGCCAATATTGGCCAGTAAGGAGGCGTCTTCAATAAGTCGTTGGGCCTCTTCCTCTTCTCGCGCTCTGACCACATAAGTGCCAAATTTATTGATCGATTGGGGGGTTAACCCCAGGTGGCCCATTACAGGAATCCCTGCTGAAAGAATGCGATCTATAGATTCTTTGATTTCACGGCCTCCCTCCAGTTTCACCGCATTGGCATTAGATTCTTTCATGATGCGGATGGCTGAATTGAGAGCTTCACGACTATTGCCCTGGTAAGTGCCAAAGGGCAAATCTACCACCACCAGCGCACGATCTACTGCCCGCATTACCGAACTGGCATGATAAATCATCTCATTGAGGGTAATAGGTAATGTAGTCTTGTGACCCGCCATAACATTTGATGCACTGTCGCCTACAAGTATTACATCAATGCCTGAATAATCAATGATTTTTGCCATTGAATAATCATAAGCTGTAAGCATGGCAATTTTCTCACCCTTGAGCTTCATCTCTTGTAAAACATGGGTAGTTACTTTTGGGAAGGTGGTAGCTTTCATAGTAGTAGAATGGTAGATTGCAAATTTAAACCTGCAAATTTAATCATTACCCCATACACACGCCAAGAATGGAAGAAATTTACACGAAAGATGTATGAAATTTACCCCGGATGCTTTCCCTTGCCTAGGTGGAGAGCCTTATTTATTTGTTAAATAAGGGTGGAGAATACATCCGGGATATGATTTTATAGCTTAATCTTTATTTTTTAAAAGGGCCAGAAATTATTATCGTACCAAACCTTTTCTGTGAGTTGCTTATCGAGCTCCTGCAATAGTTTATGATGTCCTTTTTCCCAATCTGCCAGAAACTGGTATAATTCCTTTTCGTTCTTATCGGTAGCGTCTTTTGCCCTTTGTTGGTATACTTCAATTGATTTGTTTTCCATGTCGATAGCAGCAGATATAGCTGCAGCCTCAAAACCTGAGCCCGAAATATCTTTTTTTATCTTTTCAGTCAGTATACTGTTGGCAATGGCATCTTCGCTGGAAGTCTGACTCAGCTGATTGTTGTCAAAAGAATTATGCTTGTTGTAGTGGGCAAATTGTTTTGTCAAAAACTCAATATGGGTCTGTTCTTCATCAGCCATCGTTTTGAATATATTTTTCACCTCTTCACTGTTGGTTTGTGCCGCAACCGTTTCGTATAGGCTTTTCCCACGGTTTTCCATAATTATGGCCTGCTTGAGGATGTCTGTAACTTGATTTTCCATGTTTCTGAGATTTTAAGAATTTGTCAAAAGATATAATTATACCATCAAACCTAATGGTTTTTTTGATCATTGGCTAATAAATACGGAAGGAAATTGAAAATAAATTATCCGGTTGATGCTCAACAGGATTTGGATGAAATAATTTATCACAGGCCTGATTCCCGGTTGCCTGTGTTAAAAATAGTATAAAGAAAGACAATGATCTGCAGCATTGTTAAAAGATGCAGATCATTGGCTAAGGAGCCTGAGAATTCAGAAATTCCTCCACTGCCCTTTTTTCTTCTTCGTTGGCATGGTTTTGCATGTATTCCTTAACCAATGCCGGGGCGGGTTCGTTTATTCCCACAAAAACCATAGATGCACTGTTCATGCAATATCTAAGCCCTGTAGGAGGAGGGCCATCATCAAAAACATGGCCCAGATGAGATCCACTGGAGGAGTCTATGATTTCTGTTCGCGCCATCCCATGTGAATTGTCTTTGCGATAAAGGATGGATTCAGAGGTAATGGGCTCAAAGAAGCTTGGCCAGCCGCAGCTGGAGTCGTATTTGGCATCAGAGGCAAATAGAGGCTGACCTGTGGCGGCGGAATAATAGATTCCTGCATCCATTGTTTTGTAATACTTGCCTGTAAAAGGGCGTTCGGTAGCTGCCTCTCTCAGTACCTGGTACTGAAGTGGGTCAAGATCATTTTTCCATTCATCCTGACTGCGTTGTACAGGATACTGACCAGTATCATTGTTGAGTTTGGAGGGTTGCATATCGATATGTTTTTGTGAATAGCTACAACTATAAAATGCCAGCATAAAAATAATCAGAAAAGGAGTCTTCATGATGTATGAATAAGTGTTTATTAATGTTTGCAAAACGCCTTTTGTTACTTTTTGTTTGAATTTATCTCTCTGCAGAGGGTTTATCGGAATGCTTTCTGTAAGGAAAACATGATCCTGAATGCCTTGATTTAAGTTAGTTTAACATTTTATTCGTTGTCGAGCTGAGGAATTCTGAGTGAATGAATGTTAGGTTAATAGGAAAAAATTGTTTAAACTAATAAAGAGCGTTATGAAATTACACCGATTGGTTATTGTTGCCTTAATGACAAGTGCAATTATTTTTGCTTGTAACTCATCTGATAAGGAGTCTCAATTTCAAAATGAAGATGTTGAATTTAGCATTGATACCCTGGCCACAGGTTTGGAAATACCCTGGGGGATGGAATTCCTACCCGATGGACGGATATTGATCGTGGAGAAGCTAGGACGTATACGTGTATGGGCTGATGGAGAGCTTCAGGATCAATCAATTGGTGGGCTTCCTGAAATATGGGTAAATGGGCAAGGTGGTTTGCTGGATGTAAAAATGCATCCTGAATACGATCAGAATAAATGGTTGTATATTGCCTATGCTTCACCTGGAGATGGAGGCGGCAATACTGCTATTGGCCGCGGCCGATTAGAGAATAACGAATTGGTTGATTTTGAAAAAATATTTCAGGGTCAGCCTTATTCAGGAGCGAGTGTCCATTTCGGTAGCAGAATCGTTTTTGATACCCAAAATTATCTTTACACTACTATTGGCGACAGGGGAGAGATGGCAAATGCACAGAATTTGGAAACACATACCGGTACAGTATTAAGAATGAATGATGATGGATCTGTTCCATCTGACAACCCTTTTGTGGATCAGCAGGATGCTATGCCACATATTTGGTCATATGGCCATAGAAATATCCAGGGGATGGCTATACACCCCGAAACAGGAGAGTTATGGACACATGAGCATGGCCCTATGGGTGGTGATGAAATCAATGTAATCAAAAAAGGAGAAAACTATGGATGGCCTGAAGCAACCTACGGGCTCAATTATAATGGCACCGTTATTTCACCCGATTCAACCCTGCCGGGTATAGTGGATCCAATACTACAATGGACGCCCTCTATTGCACCTTGTGGACTCGAAATTGTTTCCAGTGATAAATATCCCCAATGGGAAAACAACCTGATGGTGGGGGCTTTAGCCGGTCAACATATCCAACGGGTTGTACTTGATGGGCATGAGGTAACAGAAACTGAAAAACTCTTGCAGGGCTTTGCCCGTTTCAGAGCCATAAAGCAAGGCCCCGACGGATACTTATATGTGTTGTCCGAATCTCCCGGGCTCTTTTTTAGATTAATACCCGATCAAGAGTGAGAAATCGAGCTCCTGACATAGTTCTTTTGATTTTGCGATAGATTTTAAAACAGGTTGGCTAGGCGGCTTCAGTTTGGCTACCTGCTATATTTATCGTATATTCGTAATTTATATTTATATTTAAGCAGATAATATGCTGTTTTAAGGTGATATTACTGTTGTCGCATAATAAAAAAATAAAATATTATCATGAATCCAAACACCTCAAAGGAGAAATTATATCCACATATTGATGCTTTAATTTTTGATTTGGATGGAGTAATTACCCAAACCCGTGATACCCATAAAAAAGCCTGGAAAGAAATGTTTGATCGCTTTTTCGCCCGGGAGCATCCCGATCAATCGAGTATGAAGGAGGCCGATTATCAGGAATATATAGATGGTAAACCCCGATACCAGGGAGTACAAAGCTTTTTACTCTCCAGGTCAATAGAATTGACTTTTGGAAACCCTTCAGATGAACCTGGTTTTTACAGCGTGTGTGCTTTAGGCAATATTAAAAACGAGCTTTTTAATGAAATACTCGAACGTGATGGTGTACAAACCTATCCTGATGCTTTGGAAAAACTGAAATACTGGCATGAGGAAGGGGTGAAAACAGCAATTGTATCTTCCAGTAAGAACTGTCAGAAAATCATTCAGGTAGCTGGCATTGAGCATCTATTTGATACTCGCGTGGATGGAGTGATATCTGAACAAAATGGACTCAAAGGAAAACCGGATCCTGATATTTTTACGGAAGCAGCCCGTCGTATCCAGGCACGACCAGAAAATTCCGTGGTTTTTGAAGATGCCATTTCTGGGGTTCAGGCTGGACAAAATGGCTTCTTCGCCCTGGTAATTGGAGTCAACCGATTTAACAACAAAGAGGCGTTACAAAAAAATGGTGCGGACATAACTATTGATGATTTTCATTCATTGGATCTTGCTGACCAGAACCTTCTTCAGGAGTATTTCTCCCGACAGGGAACGCCCATATTTCCTGATAATGATGAGGTATTCAAAATACTTGCTAAAAAAAAGCCCGTAATATTTCTCGATTACGATGGGACTCTTTCACCTATTGTATCCCGACCCGAAGATGCTATTCTTTCTTCACAGATGAAACAAACCCTCACTGAGCTGGCGAAAGTCTTTACTGTAGCCATCGTTACCGGTCGTGATAAAGAGGATGTGGAAAATCTGGTGGGTATAGATGAACTTATCTATGCCGGCAGTCATGGCTATATCATCACAGGTCCCCATGGCCTTTTTATGGAACATCCCCAATCAAAAGAGATCATCCCTAAACTGGATCAGATAGAAAAAGATCTGGAAGATACCCTGAAGGAAAGAACCCAGGGGACACAGCTCGACCGCAAACGATATGCCATAGGAATCCACTACAGGAATGCTCGTCCCGAAGATGAAGAAGTGGTGTTTGAACTGGTAGACGAAATGCTGAAAAAATATCCCAATCATAAAAAAGGTGCCGGAAAGAAAATAGTGGAAATAAAACCTGATACCGATTGGCATAAAGGTAAGGCTGTTGAGTGGATTATGGATACACTTAAGGTCTCTCAGAAGGATGATACTATTCCTCTTTATATTGGTGATGATATAACCGATGAAGATGCTTTTACTGCCATAAAGGACATAGGTATAGGGATTTTAGTTGGGGGGCACGGCCAGAAAACAGATGCTCACTATGCCCTTAAGAACGTACATCAGGTGCGGGAATTCTTTATTAAACTCATGGGTATTTACAGTTAAAAACACCCTGGTCATTGTTGTACTCTTCGTCAAGCCTGCAAGCACTGCCAGGGTGAGTCGGTATAATTCTACGACCTGATTTGCAAGGCTTGTCGACTATAAAAGAAGAAATGTGATGGAAAAAAACTGGACAGTAGTTTATAATGGTTTTGATAAATCTAAGCATCCGCTCCAGGAAGCACTTTGTACGCTTGGCAATGGAATTTTTGCAACACGTGCTGCTTTGGAAATGGAAAGAAATAATTCGGGATTGTTCAAAGAGTCTTTGGGAGATCTTAAAGCCGGAAGCAATGAAGGAAAGGAATGGAATTACCCTGGAACATATCTGGCGGGAGGATACAACAGACGCAAAACAGAAATTCAGGGAAAAGTTATTGAAAACGAGGATTTCGTGAATTGGCCCAACTGGCTGTTTCTTTCCTATAAAATAAATGATGGCGAATGGTTTGATATCGACAATATGGAAATCCTCCGGTATGATACCTACCTAAAGATGAAGGAAGGAGTGATGGAGCGCCACATGATATTCAAAGATCCTCAGGGACATGAAACATCCATCATCAGCAGCCGATTGGTAAGTATGCATAACCCCCACGTGGCTGCTATTCAGTGGAAACTTACTCCTGAAAATTGGAGTGGAGATATTACCATACGTTCTGCTATAGATGGAAACATACTCAACAATAATGTTGCACGATATAGTGATCTAAATCAGGATCATCTGGAGATAATTGAGTGTGGTCATTTTAGTGACAATGCTTCTTTTATTCTTAGCCGCACTAAGCAATCGAAAATAAATGCGGCCCAGACTATGCGAACTCACTTTTATATTAATGATGAAAAGATTGATGTAAAACGAGAACCTATTGAATCAGAGGTTTTTGCCGGAAGTGATTTCTCTTTTCCCTGCCAAGAGGGAGAAATAATAGGTGTAGAAAAAATTGTGTCTTTTTTTTCCTCCCGTGATAAGGCCATCTCTGACCCCCTCACTGAGGCTATGACCCAGATAGATCGGATGGGTGATTACGCCAGGATATATGAAAGACATATAACAGCCTGGCGGAAAATATGGCGATATAACAACATAAAGTTGAAAACCCCGGATGATATCGATCAGCTGGTTATACGCATGCATACTTTCCATCTCTATCAAACAGTATCTCACAACAGCATCGGTTATGATATAGGTATTCCTGCAAGGGGATGGCATGGAGAGGCCTATCGGGGGCATATATTCTGGGACGAATTGTATATACAACCTTTTATTGATTTACATGATCCTCAGCTTTCACGCTCCTTGCTCATGTATCGGTATCGTCGTTTGTCTGAAGCAAGACATGCTGCCAAAGAAGCCGGTTTTCGAGGAGCCATGTTTCCCTGGCAGAGTGGTAGCAACGGCAGAGAAGAAACCCAAAAAATTCATCTTAATCCACAATCAGGTCGGTGGTTGCCTGATGTTTCTCATCTTCAATACCATATTAACGCGGCCATACCCTATAATGTATGGCATTATTACCAAAGTAGTGGTGATATGGATTTCATGCTCTCCCATGGAGCCGAAATAATACTTTCCGCGGCTCTCTTCTGGTCATGCATAGCCGAGTTTAGTGATGATAAAGGTCGTTACGAGATACTTCATGTCATGGGGCCAGATGAGTATCACACCCATTACCCCGATGCCGATGAAGACCATCCAGGACTTGATAACAATGCCTACACCAACATAATGGCTGTATGGGTTATTCAACATGCCCTTACCCTACTGGAGCTACTGGGGGGTAGAAGTTGCGAAAACCTGGAGAGAATAGTGGGGTATACGAAAAAGGATCTGAAACGCTGGGAAGACATCACACGCAAAATGTATGTGCCTTTTAAGGATAATATTATCATGCAATTCGACGGTTATGATAAGCTCAAAGAACTGGATTGGGATAAATACCATGCAGAGTATGGTAGCTCGCTGAGGCTCGATCGTATTCTTGAGGCTGAAGGAGACTCTTGCAATTATTATAAAGCCAGCAAACAAGCCGATGTTTTGATGTTGTTTTATTTGTTTTCAAAAGAAGAGCTATCTGCTTTACTGGAGAAGTTGGGCTATAGGCTGGATGCAAAGTCAATACCCGAAATAATTGATTACTACCGCAAACGCACAGCTCATGGCTCCACCTTGAGCCAGGTTATCCATGCATGGGTGTATGCACGTTCTCATCGTGAAGAATCATGGGGGCATTTCCGTAAGGCCCTGATGAGCGATTTCAAGGATGTACAGGGCGGAACAACCCACGAAGGAATACATTTAGGTGCTATGGTGGGTACACTGGATATCATACAGCGGTGCTACTCAGGCCTGGAGATAAGGGACGACGTACTTTGGTTTAATCCTGAACTACCAAAAGATATTGAAATGATGAATTTCAGAATACGCTATCGGGGACACTGGGTAAAGCTCAGAATTGATCATGAAAAAATCCAAATCATATTTGATAAAGGATGGTCAAACCCGGTAACTATAGGCGTGAAAGGGACTACTTACCGGTTTGAAACCAACGACAAGAAAGAATTTAAACTCTAAGAAAAGAAAAAATGAGATTATTAATTGTGTCAAATCGCTTGCCCGTAGCACTTAAAAAAAGTGGCGATGGTTATAAATATGAAAAAAGTGCCGGGGGATTGGTGTCGGGATTAACCGACTTTCTTAACGCACTGGGTAAATCAGAAACAGAAGTTGATGAATATATCTGGATGGGATGGCCCGGCATGACCATTGATAAGGAGGATGAAGCAGCTGTAAAAGAGTCGCTGCAGAAAAACTATAATGCTTCTCCCATATTTTTGTCTCAGAAGTTAATGGATAAGGTATACCTGGGCTTTTGTAACAAAACCATCTGGCCTTTATTTCATTACTTTCCCAACTATGCTGTGTTTGAAAAGGATTTCTGGAAAGAATATGTCACCTCCAACGAGATCTTCTGTGAGGAAATTCTTCGGGTAATAAAACCTGATGATGTTGTGTGGGTGCATGATTACCACCTGATGTTGTTGCCTGCAATGCTAAGGGAGAAAGTTCAGAATCCCATCGGTTTTTTTCTCCATATTCCTTTCCCTTCTTTCGAGATGTATCGCTTGTTCCCAAAAGAAAGCCGTAATGCCATACTGGAAGGGTTGTTAGGTTCTGACCTTATTGGATTTCATACTTACGATTATGCACAATATTTTCTCCGATCTATCCTGCGAATCCTGGGAAAAGAAAATCAAATGGGCACCATCTATCTGCCCGATCGCATGGTTAAAGCAGGCACCTTCCCCATGGGAATAGAATACGATAAGTTTCATGATATGGATGTTTCTCCTCATCGTTCAGCAAAACCCGGTCCTGATGAGCCCAAAATAATACTTTCTGTCGACAGGTTAGATTATTCCAAAGGCATATTAAACCGGCTACTGGGCTTTGAATTGTTCCTTAAGAAGCACCCCGAATGGCATGGCAAGGTATTCCTTAACATGATCGTTGTGCCCTCCAGAACCGGAGTTACATCCTACCAAAAGATAAAAAGAAGGCTGGATGAACTGGTTGGGATGATTAATGGTAATTATGGAAATGTTGACTGGACCCCCATCATTTATCAATATACTTCTTTATCGCACAAAGCACTTATCGCTCAATACCGTATGAGTGATGTTTCGCTGCTCACGCCTTTGCGTGATGGAATGAACCTTGTGGCAAAGGAATATATCGCATCACTGAACGACCAAAAAGGGGTATTGATATTGAGTGAGTTTACCGGGGCAGCCAAAGAGCTGAGCGAAACCATTATTATTAACCCCAATAATATTGACGAAATCGCCGATGGAATTGCTGAAGCCTTGCTGGTGCCCGAGGAAGAGCAGATAAGGCGCAACAAAATCATGCAGAGGAGGCTTAAACGTTACAATGTTACCCGTTGGGCCAACGACTTTGTGGAAAGCCTGATTGATATAAGCCGGGCCTCTAGTTTTACTTCCAAAAGCAAACTCAACAAACCCGAGCTAACAGAGGAGATGCTTAAAAATTATCAAAACGCCAGCAATAGAATCATCATCGTCAATTATGATGGTACATTGGTGCCCGTTGAAGAAAACCCTAATCTTGCCAGTCCGGGAACAGAATTGCTTACTCTACTGGAGAATCTTAACGCCACTTCCAAAACCGACATTGTAATCATCAGCGGTAGGGGCAAGGATGATTTGGATGCCTGGCTGGGTGATACCCCCGTAAATATTACCGCCGAACACGGAGCCTGGATCCGGGAAGCTAATACCCGCGACTGGAAACTATTTAAACCTCTTGATGTGGATTGGAAAGAGGAAGTATTGCCTATTCTGGAAATGTATACCGACAGATTGCCCGGTTCCTTTATTGTGGAGAGAGATTATTCCATTGCTTGGTATTATCATAAGGCAGATATCGAACAGGCTTCTTTTCTCTCTAAGGAAGTCAGCGATCATTTGCTTTCTATAACTACCAATATAGGAGTACAGGTGTTAAATGGCAGTCGTGTTATTGAAGTTAGCAATTCAGGAATAAACAAGGGTGAATTGGCGATGCACTGGATGTCGGGTAAGAACTATGATTTCGTTCTTGCTATTGGAGCCGGCTGGTCCGACGAGTTGCTGTTTCATTCTTTACCTCCTCATGCATGGTCTTTCAAAGTTGGGATGCTTAAAACCGCTGCCCGTAATGTGATTAAAAAACAATCTGATGCACTGGCCTTGTTAAAATGCCTGGATAAACATACGGATTAAAAGGTAACAGATGAATTGTAGGAGAATATCCCCTATGCCTTGTTTATTGGTGTAGGGGATTTTTCTTTTTGGGGGCTGATTTGATCAAAATCATTTTTATCCATCTCGATACGTGTTTTTGGCAGGCATTCGGGGTACTGTTTTTGTAAGAATTCAACCAGTTTTTCACGCACATAAACCCTTAAATCCCATGCTGATGGACTGGTGGCAGCACTCATAAGAGCTCTGATTTCAAGGGTATTCTCTTTTGCATCTGTAACCTGCATAACGTTTACCTTACCATCCCAGTGGTCATTTGATTCCAGCAGACGGGTCAGCTCCTTTCGTAGGGGCTCAATGGGCATGGTATAATCGGTGTACAAATATACCGTTCCCAGGATATCGGCCGAAGTTCGGGTCCAGTTTTGAAAGGCATTTTCAAGAAAGTATGTGCTGGGTACTACCAGGCGGCGCTTATCCCAGATTCGAATCACTACATAGGTGAGATTTATCTCTTCTACCCATCCCCACTCATTTTCCACAATAACTACATCATCATTTCGGATGGGTTGGGTTATGGCAATCTGCAATCCTGCGAGGATAGTTCCCAATGCTTTCTGAGCCGATAAACCAATGATAATTCCTGCTACACCGGCAGAAGCAAATAAGCTCACCCCAATATTTTTAACCCCTTCAAACAGCATCAAAACCACCCCTACGGAGATGATTATAATGATAAACACGATGATCTTCTCGAGGATATTGAATTGTGTATATATCTTGCGGCTTCTCAGGTTGTCCGTCAGGCTTAAGTCGTGCTGCTTTAACAAATGATGTTTGGCTAAGCGAATGAAAGCGATTAACCCCCAGGCAATACTTACCACAAATAGTACCTCTCCTGACTTTTGCACGGTAGGTAGCAAACCCTCGGGAATATATTCAATTTCTACTGACGCAAATTTTAAAATGTTTGAAAAAATCAGTAATAATGCAGGTAAGATAAATCTTTTCATGAGTTATTCTTTTTATATAGACAAGTTTTGGTCAAAGTAAAATTAACGTTATATCTTTGCTCTATATAAATTAACTGAATTATGACAGAATTGTTGAATGCCATCGCATACATACTGCCGGCAGTTGTGGTTTTTATGGCTGTCTGGTTTGTTTTGAAAGCCTTTTTTAAGCAGGAAAATGTAATCCGTCAACAAAAAATGATGGAAGAAAAACAGCGGATTACCTTGCCCGTAAGACTTCAGGCTTACGAAAGGGTCGTTCTCCTGCTCGAAAGAATCTCACCGGGTAATTTGGTCATGAGGGTTTTTAAACCCAATCTGACCATGAAACAGTTTCAACAATTACTGGTGCAAAATATCCGGGATGAGTATGATCATAACCTATCGCAGCAACTCTATATCTCCCCGGAGGCCTGGGAAAAGGTTAAAGCTGCCAAAGAAGAAATGCTCAGGCAAATTAATACTTCGGCTGCAAAATTACCTCCCGAAGCCAAAAGCCATGATCTAAGCCAGAAACTACTTGAGATGAGCATGGATAAATCTCCCACTCATAATGCCCTGGAATTTGTCAAAAACGAAGCCCGAAAATGGCTTTAAGAAACCGTTACCAGTGTTCCAAAACCAATAAATAGTTCAGAACATGCAGATCACCTTAAATAACAGACCCGATTTTATCGAAGGATTCGATCAACTTAGCATACAGCAACTGCTGGAGGTGAAAAACTTTTCCTATAAAATGTTGCTTGTCCGGGTTAACGACACCACCATCAAAAAGGAGGATTACGACACGACTCTTATTAGCAGTGGAGATAAGGTGGCGGTTATCCACCTTATGACGGGTGGATGAGATTTAGAGCCCCGTGCTTACATGCTGAAGGCCAATCAGACTGTCATATAGATCGCCCGGTTTTCGGTGGTAGACATATATAGAATAATTATTCTCAGTGACAGAATGTGTTCCTTCAAAGACGGATACATCGGCAACTTCATTCCCATCTTCCAGGTAAGCATACTGGTAATCATAGAAACCTTGCTTAAGCAGCAGTCTTAATTCATAACGGGAAGCCTGGTAATTGTATTCCATTTTGTTAAAGCCCGAAAGATTCCAGTCTGTCAACTCACCTAAAACATAAACATTACCCGCAAGAATGGGTCTTTCAACTGGCAGGTAGAATTGAATCCATGCATAATCAGCCTCCAGTACATCGTCGTTATAATCTTCTGTTTTGATCAGAAGCTTACCATTAATATCGCCCTGAGAAGTGTATCGTAAAAACTGCCTGTTTCTGTCAGGCAATAACTCTACTTCCCAGCCGTTTTTTACCGCTGTAATGCTTTCAATATTAAGGGTACGGTATTTCAGGCTTTTGGTATCAAAGTTTCTGAATTCATTCCCTCCCCGAAAAAGATTGTTTTCTTCATAATCATAGGTAAGCACATTTCCCTGCACCAGGCGGGGCTGAATACCGTATATGGCATTGTCCCAGCGACCATTTTGCATAATGAGTACTTTTAAATCGCGATAAGGATTGGAAACAACGTACTGATTGGTGTTTATGGTAAAGTCTATCTCCTGATGGGTGTCGCGATAATTAAGATTGGTGGCTTGTTTTACAGTGGCACTTATGGTAATATTCTGCTCATAAACCATAAACCGACGGGTAAAGGCCGCCTCATCGGGATTGCCATCAACGAAAACTTTCAGTATATAATTACCCGATATGCGGGGCCGCATATCAGTATTGGGAAATTCCAGCCGGTAGTTCGTAAAGCTCATCCTGGTATTACGTGAAAAAGCATAATCATCTATCAACGCCTCTGTAAAGCCTTCAATATATTCATATTCCATCAAATTGGAGGGGTTCCATAAAGCATCACAATGAATAATGGTATAGGCATAGGATTTATGGTCAGCATCCAGGTCGTCGAAAGCAAGTAAAAGCGTTTCATCCGATTTCATTTCTATAATAGGTTGCGACAATTCCCATCCTTTGCGGCTAAACAAAATAGATTTAATGTTGTTTTGATATACAAAATCTCCAAAACGGAGAAAGTCCTGATTGTAATAATCCTCTTCGGGGGGCTGTATGGCAGCCCTTTCAGATAATGAAGCAGGGTATAGGTCTAATGAAGAAAATAATCTGTTATTCGAATAGATTTGCGGTTGGTTGAAAAATAAATAGATACATGCGATGATGATCAATTTGATCTCCCAACATAGGGAAAGCCTTTTTAGCCAATGTATTTGCTGCATGAATTTGATTTTTATATTGTTAATAACATAATTATTTATTTAAATATATTTGGTATTTAACCTCCTGAATGAAGAAAAAAAATACTGTAGGTGTAAAAATATCTCTAAATTTGTCTCTTAAACCCGTTCAAAAATAGAACCAAAAAAAATGTCAAAGACAATAAAGATCAAAAAAGGATTGAACATCCCCTTGCAGGGAGCGGCTGAAAAAGTTCTTAGCAATGCTCCAAGATCTGCTCAGTACAGTGTATGCCCTACTGATTTTCATGGTCTGACGCCCAAGATGCTTGTTAAAGAAGGAGAAAAAGTAAAAGCAGGTACTCCATTGTTTTTCGATAAATATAACGAAAAAATAATATATACAGCCCCTGTTAGCGGAACTTTTTCTGATTTGATAAGAGGCGAGAAGCGCAGGATTCTAAAAGTTACCATCGCTGCGGATGCCGCTGATGATTATGTGGACTTCGGTAAAGCGGACCCCCTGTCTCTTTCGCGCGATCAGGTGGTCGAAAAACTTCTTCTCAGTGGGCTGTGGCCTTCTATACGCCAACGTCCTTTTTCTGTGGTAGCCAACCCGCAAATTACCCCTAAGGCCATTTTCGTTTCAGCTTTCGATACGGCCCCACTGGCTGCAGATATGGATTTTATCCTCTCCGGACAAGAGGGGGAATTCCAAACAGGTTTAAATGCCCTTACCAAACTCACCAATGGGAAAGTACATCTAAGCGTAAATGCAGAGCAAACCTTTAATAAGGGTTTTCTGGAAGCCCAAAATGTAGAGCTGCATAACTTCTCTGGTCCTCACCCAGCCGGCAATGTTGGTATCCAGATTCACCATATCGATCCTATAGACAAAGGAGATGTAGTGTGGTACCTGGGCGTGCAGCATATTATTATGATCGGACGACTTTTTGAAAAGGGAATCTATGATGCCTCTAAAATAATCGCCCTTACAGGTTCTGAAGTAATAAAACCCCAATACCTGCGTGTGATAAGCGGAGCTAAAGCGGTTGATGCAACCAGCCAAAACCTGCGTTCCCAATCTGATAACCCTATCCGACTTATCAGTGGCGATGTACTTAGTGGTTTGCAAATAACTGAACACGACTATCTGAGGTTTTATGATAATATGATTACGGCAGTGCCCGAAGGCAACGAAGCGGAAGCCTTCGGCTGGATAACCCCCGGCTTTAGCAAATTTAGTATTTCTCGTTCTTTCCCGGCATTCCTTATGCCCAACAAAAAGTATCGTCTGACCACCAAAATGCATGGTGGCGAAAGACCCTTTGTCATTACAGGATTGTACGAGAAGGTCCTGCCTATGGAGATTCTTCCCCTTCAATTGCTCAAATCCATTATGATTAATGATATTGACCTGATGGAGAAACTGGGTATATATGAAGTAGCTCCCGAGGATTTTGCTCTCTGCGAATATGTTTGCCCATCTAAAATCGATATACAAGATACCATACGTGAAGGCCTGGATATTATCATGGAAGAATTTTCCTGAGTGTAATCCACTCATAATACATCAACAATACATCAGCTATTATTAACCCAAAATATATAATAACATTGAAGGCGTTAATCAAATTAGTAGAAAAAGTAAAGCCCAATTTTGAGAAAGGCGGAAGATATGAGAAGTTAAACCGAAGCTTCGAAGCATTTGAAACCTTTCTGTATGTAAAAGGCGAAGTAACCAAAACGGGAAGTCATATCCGCGATGCTATTGATATGAAACGTACCATGATGTACGTAGTCATCGCTTTGGTGCCAACTTTATTGTTCGGTATCTGGAATGTTGGATTTCAGCATTATAAAGCCCTTGGACTCGAAGTTGATTTTATGGATCAGGTCGTTTTTGGTCTTATAAAAGTATTGCCTATCGTTGTGGTGAGTTATGTAAGCGGTTTGGCGGTAGAATTTATATTTGCCACAGCCCGTGATCATGAAGTAAATGAGGGGTTTTTGGTTTCCGGGATGCTCATTCCATTGATTATTCCTGTCACCACCCCCTTATGGATGGTTGCTGTGGCTACTATCTTTGCCGTAATAATTGGTAAAGAAGTATTTGGAGGTACCGGAATGAATATTCTGAATCCAGCTCTGCTGGCAAGAGCCTTCTTGTTCTTTGCCTATCCGTCGTACCTTTCAGGTGAAGTATGGATAGAAACCACCCTGCAGCAAGGCCAGCAATTGGTTGATGGTTTCTCCGGAGCCACCCCCCTTGCTGTATTGGCAGGTGGAGAAACCAACATTGCCTCAGATTTCGATCTTTTCTTTGGTTTCATTCCCGGATCAATAGGAGAGACCTCCACCTTTGCCATTTTAATAGGAGCTCTGATTCTGGTTGCCACTGGCATAGGAAGTTTTAAAATTATGGCCTCCGTGTTTTTAGGGGGTTTATTTATGGGGGGAATCATGAATTTATTTGCCGTAAATGAATTTATGGCCCTTCCGGCTTATAAGCACCTTATTATTGGGGGATTTGCCTTTGGTGCCGTTTATATGGCTACCGATCCGGTAACAGCCTCCCAGACTGGTAAGGGGAAATATATTTATGGTGCATTGATTGGGATTATCACAGTGCTTATCAGGGTGCTTAACCCGGCCTATCCCGAGGGAATGATGCTGGCCATACTTTTTATGAATGTCTTTGCCCCTTTAATCGACCATTACGTGGTAGAAGCCAGTGTAAAAAGACGCTTAAAACGTATGAAAAAGGTCCGTTTACAAACCCAGGCTTAGAAACCCTTTAAAAGAACAAGAAATGAGTAATCGATATGTTTTTATGTATGCCTCTGTGATGGTTATTATTGTGGCTGTTGTGCTTTCCTCGGCAGCAACGCTTCTCAAACCCATGCAGCAAAAGAATATGCGCATTGAAAAAATGCAAAACATTTTATCCACTATAGGTATCACAGCCAGTCGCACCGAAGCCATTACCCTTTATGAGCAATATATTACCCAAAGTGAAGTGCTTAATTATAAGGGCGAAGAGATAGAAGGTGATGCTTTTGAAGTAGACTTGCGGGATGAAAATCGCAAACCTGTGGAAGAAAGACTATTTCCGCTTTTTATTGCCGATGTGGATGGCGAGTTATTTTACATAGTTAGCGTTAGAGGTACCGGCTTATGGGGCCCTATATGGGGCTACCTGAGCTTTGCCGGAGACCTCAATACCATTGCCGGAGTCAATTTTGACCATGCCAGCGAGACCCCCGGATTAGGGGCTGAAATCGCCGACGAGCCTTTTGAAGACCAGTTTGTAGGGAAGAAAATTTTTGATGAAAGTGGAGATTTTAGTCCTGTAGTGGTGGTTAAAGGCGGCGCCCCCGATGATGCCCCTCATGCTGTTGACGGTATAAGTGGTGGCACCATTACTTCAAACGGTGTTACCGACATGCTCCGAAATGGTCTGGATGTTTATCAACCTTATTTTAAAAAACAAAAAACAATATGAGCGAAAAAAATACTGCCCCCAAAGAAGCTCTGTTCTCCACAAAGAATAAAAAGCTTATCACCGATCCCATGGGAAAGAGTAACCCTATCACCGTGCAGGTGTTGGGCGTATGTTCTGTCCTGGCTGTAACCGTTCAGCTGAAGGCATCGCTGGTGCTTGCCATCGCTGTAGTAGCCGTAATGGCCTTTGGTAATGTTATTATATCCCTGTTGCGCCATGGAATCCCCCCACGCATCCGTATCATCGTCCAGCTCACAGTTGTGGCGTCACTGGTTATTTTGGTTGACCAGGTGCTCAAGGCATTCCTTTACGATGTTAGTCGTCAGTTATCTGTTTTTGTTGGCCTTATTATTACCAACTGTATTATTATGGGTCGACTCGAAGCTTTTGCCCTCAACAATAAACCATGGCCTTCATTTTTAGATGGCGTAGGTAATGCTGCCGGCTATGGAAGTATACTGCTGCTGGTAGCGGCTGTAAGAGAGCTGTTGGGTTCGGGTTCTCTGATGGGATACCAGATTATCCCTGATTTTGCCTACAAGTTCGGTTATGTAGATAATGGGTTGATGATTTTGCCACCCATGGCCTTGATTACCGTAGGCGTAATGATTTGGGTGCATCGTACCCGCGATAAAGAATTGGTTGATGTTAGTTAATAATGCTTATCAACCTGCAATCTTAAATGTAAAAATACTCAGACAATGGAAAATTATATAAGCATTTTTGTAAAATCCATCTTTATTGATAATATGGTCTTTGCCTACTTCCTGGGCATGTGTTCTTACCTGGCCGTTTCCCGAACCGTAAAAACATCTGTAGGTCTTGGCCTGGCAGTTATTTTCGTGTTGGGTTTTACAGTACCGGTAAATTATCTGCTTGAGAACTATATCATTGGTCGTGGGGCGCTCTCATGGCTGGGACCCGATTTTGCCTCCGTAGATCTTAGCTTTCTGAGCTTTATCATGTTTATTGCCATTATTGCCGCTATGGTGCAACTGGTTGAAATGTTGATTGAAAAATTTAGTCCAACCCTATACAACAGCCTGGGTATTTTCTTACCCCTTATTGCTGTTAACTGTGCTATTCTTGGTGGTTCACTCTTTATGCAGGAAAGAAATTATGCCAATATTGGTGAAGCGGTTTCTTTTGGACTGGGCAGCGGATTAGGCTGGTTTATTGCTATTGTGGGCATAGCTGCCATCAGAGAGAAAATCCGTTATTCCAATGTTCCGGCTCCTCTTCGAGGTCTCGGCATTACTTTTATCATTACTGGGCTCATGGGGATTGCCTTTATGAGTTTTATGGGAATAGAATTGTAGTAATCAACCAAATTAATCGTTGACCATGATATTATTATTAAGTACCAATTGGTGGATAATCATCCTGAGTGTAGTAATGTTTCTTGGCATTATGCTCATCCTGGTGGGAGTATTGCTTTATGCACGACAAAAACTTATCCCCAGCGGACCGGTTAAGTTGTTTATCAACAAAGAAAAAGAACTCGATGTGAACGCCGGAGGCACTTTATTGAATACCCTCTCTGAACAAGGTATCTTTTTGCCCAGTGCCTGTGGGGGGGGTGGAACCTGCGCCGTTTGCCGGTGCCAGGTGCTCGATGGGGGCGGGGATATTCTCCCTACTGAGGTGGGATACTTCAGCCGTAAAGAAATACAAAATAAATGGCGTCTTGCTTGCCAGGTTAAGGTAAAGCAGGATCTTAACATCAAAATACCCGAAGAGGTATTTGGTATTAAGAAATGGGAGTGTGAAGTGGTCTCCAACAAAAATGTGGCTACTTTTATCAAGGAATTTGTTGTTAAGCTGCCCGAAGGTGAAGAACTCGATTTTCAATCCGGGGGGTATATACAAATTGATGTTCCGCCATGCGAGGTGAATTTTAAAGACATGGAAGTGCAGGATAAATTTCGTGGCGACTGGGATCAGCTTAAGATGTGGGATCTTAAAATGGTTAATCCCGAACCCATCAACAGAGCATACTCCATGGCTAACCATCCTGCCGAAGGCAACATCGTGAAGCTCAATATTCGTATTGCTACCCCTCCATGGGATAGAGAGAAAAACCAGTTTATGAAGCTTAACCCCGGTATTTGCTCTTCTTATATATTCTCGTGCAAACCCGGCGATAAAGTCGTCGTTTCCGGTCCTTATGGTGAGTTCTTTATCAAAGACACCCAACGCGAAATGGTGTACATTGGTGGTGGTGCCGGAATGGCTCCGCTGCGCTCTCACATCTTCCATCTGTTTCAAACCATGAAAACCGATCGCAAAGTTAGTTATTGGTATGGTGCCCGCTCAAAGAGAGAGATCTTTTATGAAGAAGAATTTCGTAAAATTGAACAGGATTTTCCTAATTTTAAATTCAATATTGCCCTTTCAGAACCCCTGCCCGAAGATAACTGGGATGGATATACCGGTTTTATCCATCAGGTGGTTCTCGATAAATACCTCAGTAAGCATGAAGAACCCGAAGAGGTAGAATATTACCTGTGTGGTCCCCCGATCATGAATGAGTCTGTGTTAAAAATGCTTGACAACTTAGGCGTGCCTGAAGAAAATATTGATTTAGATGATTTTGGAGGTTAACTTTACAGCCCTGATTTTTTCAGGGCTTTTTTATGGGATGCCTAATAATACATCAAATACCAGCCTTGTTTTATCCAATCGGTGGCGCACTTTCTAACCTAAACTCAACGTTGGATAGGGCCCATAAAGAGTAAAGCCTGGATTTAATTTTTCGGAAGAAACTAAATGTATACGAATGAACAATGATCCTAAGACCCTGTCAAAACAAGTTATCTGGATAGGATTTGTAGCCAATCTGTTGCTTACCATACTTAAAATATTGGCTGGTGTTTTTGCGCGAAGCAGCGCTATGATTGCCGATGGGGTGCATTCGGTAAGCGATTTGGCTACCGACCTGGTGGTGGTAAGCAGTTTGTCTGTGTCTCAACGACCCCGTGATCATAATCATAAATACGGACATGGTAAGGTGGAAACTCTGGCTACAGCATTTGTGGGGGGCGTGCTGCTACTGGTTGGGATAGGATTATTTTATTCAGGCAGCATGAAAATCTATTCTGTTTACCAGGGTGAAATACTTGAGCAACCCGGCATGCTTGCTTTTTATGCCGCCATTGGCTCTATCATCATTAAAGAAATATTGTTTAGGTATACCATCAATATCGGCAGGATTGTACACAGTCAGGCTGTTATTGCCAACGCATGGCATCACCGAAGCGATGTGTATTCCTCTATTGGCACCTTCCTGGGAATAAGTGGCGCCATCTTTTTGGGCCCGCAATGGACTATCCTTGATCCCCTGGCAGCGGTCATTGTGTCGTTTTTTGTTTTTAAAATTGCGATCTCCATTACACACGATACCTTACTCGAACTTATTGAAACCTCCCTATCTAAAGAGCATGAAGCAGAAATTATTCATTTGGCCCAACAGGTTGAGGGCGTTTTTGAACCCCATGAACTCAAAACACGGAAAATTGGAAATCAAATCGCCATCGATCTTCATATCAGGGTGCTCAACAACCTTAATGTAGAGCAAGCTCACGATATAACCATTCGCCTGGAAGACACCCTTAGAAATCAATACGGTGAAGAAACCTATATCTCCATTCACACAGAACCTTTTTATGTAAAAGATAAATGAAAAAGAACATGCAAAAAAAACTTTTTGTTATACTGACAGTCCTTATTATCCTTGCCTCATGCGGTAACAGCCAACGTGAATTACAGCTGGTTACATTTAGGGGAGTCGTTTTTGGAACGTATTACTCTGTGGCCTATTATTCGCCCGGAGGACGTAATTATCAGGCCTCTATCGATAGCCTATTCGATAACTTTAACCAGTCGGTTTCTTATTATGTGCCTAATTCTGTTATTTCGCGCATAAACCGAAATGAAACCAATCAGGCCGACCCATATTTTATGACTGTTTTTAATAAGAGTATTGAGGTGGCCCGAAATACATCGGGCGCTTTTGATCCTACCGTGTCGCCATTGGTAAATGCATGGGGCTTCGGCTTTGAAGAAAGAGAAGAAATGACGCCCGGCAAAATAGACAGCCTTAAAAGAATAACAGGCTATCAGAAAGTGTCTGCAAGAGACAACAAAATTATTAAAGATATCCCTGAAATACAGTTTGATTTCAATGCCATAGCAAAAGGATATGCTGCCGATCTGGCCGGTTCGTTGCTACAAAGCAAAGGCATCAATACCTTTATGGTTGAAATAGGAGGTGACCTGCTAGCCCGGGGTTTGAAACCCGATGGCAGCCCATGGCGTATTGGTCTGGAGCAGCCCGCCAAAGATATGTTCGCTCCTCAGGAATGGGCTTTTATGGTCCAAATGCACAACAGGGCAGTGGCTACATCAGGGAGCTATCGAAAGTATTATGAACAAGACGGGCAACGCTTCTCTCATACCATCGATCCGCAAACAGGTCGCCCTGTGGAGCATAACCTGCTCAGTGTATCTGTTTTTGCCGACGATTGTATGACCGCCGATGCCTATGCCACTGCATTTATGGTAATGGGGCTGGAGCAGGCCAAAGTATTTGTGGAAAACCGTAGCGATATGCAGGCATTTTTTATCT
>JBEPXC010000021.1:0-26031 GCA_041642035.1 Sphingobacteriia bacterium | reverse complement strand
ATTTTATTGAGCAGCAAAACAGGGATTAATCCCGTTGCCACAATAATCAACGCAGCCGGTGCTGCCTCAGCAATTCTTTCATCCGAAGCAAATTCGAACGCCCTGATGGCCAGGGTGTCAAAGTTGAAGGGACGTAAAATAAGGGTTAAGGGTAATTCTTTCAATACATCAATAAAAACAAGTAAGGCTGCACTGATGATGGATCCCGAGAGAAGAGGAATGTTTATTTGGGTAAGGGTTTTTAGGTTGGACAACCCCAGAGAGCGACCTGCCTCATCCAGCGAAGTGCTGATTTTCTCCATACCACTTTCAATACTGTTATATCCCACGGCCATAAATCTCACCATGTAAGCATAAATTAATGCAAACCAGGTGCCCGTCAAGGCAAGCCTTATGGTGGGGCCTGTTAGGTCAGCCACACGTGCGTCAAGCCACAAAAACGGAATAATAATTCCTATAGCCACCACAGCACCGGGCAGTGCATAACCCAGCGTAGCGACTTTTGCAATAAATTTGATAAATGCCGACGGAAAACTTCGTACGGCATAGGCGATAAATATGGAAGCTGTTACCACCACAACCGAAGCTATCGATGCCAATGTAAAGCTATTGCCCAGCAACTCCCAAAAACGATAATCTACCACCTGAGAATAAGTCTGTAAGCCCCAGTAAATTAACATGAGTACGGGAATTAAAAACCCAAACACAAAGGGAATCGTGCAAATAGTCAGGGCCAGGAATGTTCCCGTTTTGCCTAATTTCTTTTTCTTGACCGGACGATAGGAGCCCCCCAGCATATCGTACCGCATTTTTCTACGTTGATATCTTTCTGCCAGCAGAAGTACCAGTACAAATATCATTAGGTATCCCGATAATTTAAGTGCTGCTGAGGGATCGGAAAAAGAAAACCATGCCGTGAAAATACCCGTGGTAAAGGTGTCAACCCCAAAATATCTCACCAGTCCATAATCGTTGAGTACTTCCATTAATGCCAGGGAAACGCCTGCCACAATAGCCGGTCGGGCAAGGGGCAAGGCAACTTTAAGGAATATGCTGCCCGGGGATTTTCCCAGCGAAGTGGCCACCTCATATAGAGAAGAGGATTGCCGCGAAAAATAGGCGCGTGTAATCAGGTAAACATAAGGGTACAAAGCCAGTGAAAAGATGAGTATTGCACCGGGCATAGAAAGAATATTGAAGAAAAGATATTGCCCGGTTTCTATTCCCAGTTGATTGCGGAAAAATACATATACAGGTGATGTGTAATCAAGAATTCCTGCCCATGTAAAACCACTTATATAAGCAGGTAGTGATATGGGAAGAATCAGGGCCCAGGCGAAGAATCCGCTTCCCCTGAAAGAATAAATGCTGGTAATCCAGGCTGTAGATACTCCCAGAGTAAAAGTTAATACCGCTACACCTACCAGCAGAATAAACGTATTGATGACATAATCGGCTAATAAGTTTTGCAGAATATGATGCCAGGTATCCCCTCCACCTTTGATTATACCAAAAAATACGATAAACAGTGGGAGGCTTATCAATAACGAAATGAACAGTGACCCTCTTATCCAGGGATTTGATAACGTACTGGATATCCCTTTGGGAAGATATTTTGTGTATCGTTTAAACATGCTTTACTTCCAATCGGCTTCATTGAAAATAACCGTAGCTTTCGACAAGTGTCTGCCCAATTGAGCCAGAGGTATCGTATCGGATTTGAACTCTCCCCATTCCTTTAGCAGTGGAGTCCATTCCACCGTACTATTAACCGGATATTCATAGTTTTCTTCCGCAAAAACCGTTTGAGATTCTTTACCCAGAAGAAACCCGATCAGCTTTTGCGCATTTTCAGCATGGGGAGCATGAGCGGTGATGGCTATAGCGCTGATGTTTATGTGCGTGCCTCTATGCTGCTGATTGGGGAAAAAGATGCCCATCTGGCGTGCTATATTCTGTTCTTCCTGGTTGGATGAATTGAGCAAAAGGCCCATATAATAGGTGTTTACTATGGCTACATCACCTACACCTGCAGCAATAGCCTTTACCTGATCGCGGTCGTTACCAGTAGGCTCTTGAGCCATATTATTAACCATGCCCTGAGCCCATTCACGCGCCACCTCTTCTCCATGGTGGGCTATGATGGATGCCATAAGGGTTTGATTGTAAACATTTTGCGAGGAACGAACCAGGATTCTTCCATTCCATTGTGGTTGAGTAAGACCCTCATAGCTGGACAGGTTGGTGGGATCCACCCGTTCTTTATCATAAACAAATACCCTGGCCCGTTTGGTAAAGCCGGTCCAGTAATTATCCTTGTCACGCAAATGGGAAGGAACGATAGGGGTAATGTTTTCCATTTCCATGGGTTGGAGCAGATCCTTCTCCTTGCTTAGAATCATCTGCCCGGCATCAGCCGTAATAAACAGGTCGGCAGGCGAATTCTCTCCCTCCAGTTCCAGGCGGTTGATCAACTGATCTGTGTTGGCTTTCACCAGGTTGACCTCTATGCCCGTTTGCCGGGTAAATTCCCTGTACAGATTTTCATCGGCCTGGTAATGACGACCAGAGTAAACATTTACTGTTTCTTTTTCATCGCTGCACGAAGTTCCGATGAACCCCGCTATAATTATTGTTATTAAGAGATATATTTTACTCGTTGCAATCTTCATCATTTGTCTGTTTTTATTATAAAATTAAGCAGAATTCATAGGAACAAAAATTGACTGTTCATATAAAGATATAAAATATCATGGTGATAGCCTATCGGGCAGGGGAGAAAGCTTGTGTTTTTAATGCATTGTTTTGCCCGCACGTCTTTGCGGGCCTACAGGATTGCTGTAAATATATAAATAGCGCACGCTATGCGCCCATCGTCCTGATTCAAATATTGTGATAATATTTACGGTTCTGGATTAGAATAATGTGGTTAATGACCGCCAGTAATGCAATGTACTCCAATAGAATACCGTGGTTAGGTGCACAGCGTGCGTCTTTGTTTGAATATATTGCCCTACGTAGGCCCGCATGGTGGTGCGGGCATATGGTGCTAAATCATCGCATGATTAAAAGGCAAACGAAGGCCGCATGATAGGGTGGAGGCAACGGGAATATTTCCTATAATTGAAGCATTTTCTAATTCGGGTACCGGGCCTGTCATTGTAACCCTTACTCCGAATATTTATCCTTGTCAATGATAGGTTATATACAACCCAATACCAAGTCCGTACTTAAACCGTATTTAAACCGTAAAAATACGGTTTAAATACGGTTTAAGTACGGACTTGGTTAAAAGAAGAAGTAACCCGGCAAAAGCTTTTATTTACCTTTTCTGCATTTTTACAACAACTGCATGATGAAGATAAACCCAACAATAAAATCAATGGAGTTTAAAAGGCAGTGGCTGATGATGCCAACCTTAAGGTTTTGTGTGCGCTTTACGGCGTAAATCAAAGGCAACACCCCAATTGTACGGATTACAAACATCCATGGTGTCCAGGTATGATATAAGGCAAACAGTGCACTATGGGTAATATTGGACCACCCTTTGAGTCGGGCTGGCATGCGGGGCAAAAGATATCCCCTGAAATAAAGCTCTTCGGTAAGGGGAAGTACAATTACGCCGAAAATCAAAAATAAACCATAGGTAAGGATGAGGTGTGATACTGGATATTCACCATTCAGGCCCATGTGTAATATCATCTCTGATGGTATCCAGCTGAATAGATTGGAGAGATATGAGGATGTGAACCCCAGTATGGTAAATAAAAATCCCGACAGCATAAAGACAGCAAATATATAAAGAAGGTATTGCTTTATCTTCAAGGGTTTCCAATATAGAATAATTTCTCCAACAAGCTTCTTTCCGTTTTTATATTTTTGATAATATAAATAACCCAGCTCAAAAGGTAGCAGAGCAATTATTCCTGCCAGCATTAAGGCCATAATAGTAGGATAATTATGGTTTTCAACAAGCGGGGCCAATGCAAAATACGCCAGGCCTGTAAGAATTCCGGGCAACAGATGCAGTACCACTGAGGTTTGAAGAGAGTGGCTTCTTATGGAGTGATCCATCATTATATTTTTTTATATGATGGTACAAAGATAGCCAAACCGATAATGCATTTAACTTAACAAATGGCTACCCAGGCACACCCGATGCCTATAAAAAAAAATGCATGGCATGAAAGCAGGAGTAAAGGTTTTTACGAGAATTATTGAATCATAATCTTCTTTCGCAGTTCTGCTGTTTCGCGCAGTCTTTCAATGGTTCTGCGTGCCTGGTAGAAGTCGAGCGTTTGGGCGCCATCAGAGGCGGCTTTCTGGGGACACTCATGAATTTCTATCAGTACCCCATCGGCCCCGGCCATTACCGAGGAAAGGGCAATAGGCTCAACATAATCACGTATTCCCACTGCGTGCGAAGGATCAGCAAAAACAGGAAGATGACTTTTATCATGAAGATAAGGGATAGCATTGATGTCCATGGTGTTGCGGTAAGCCTTTTCGAAGGTGCGCACTCCACGTTCGCATAAAATGATTTTTTCATTGCCGTTAGAAAAGATATATTCGGCCGATGCCAAAAACTCCTGTATGGTAGACGACATTCCGCGTTTAAGCAAAACAGGTTTATCTATCTTTCCCAATTCATCCAGCAGGTTGAAATTCTGTGCATTACGGGTGCCAACCTGGTACACATCGGTATACTCATACATCTGTTCAATTTGTGAAACCTGCATCACCTCACTCACTATTTTAATCCCGTTTGCCTTACAATGCTTTGAGAAGAATTTCAGGCCGTCGATACCCAAACCCCTGAAGGCATAAGGAGAACTGCGGGGCTTAAATATCCCACCGCGCATAAATTTGATGTTGTTTTCTTTCAGAAAATTGACCGTATTGATAACCTGGTTTTCATCTTCAATAGAACAGGGTCCCATTACAATGGTCAGATCCTTGCGCGAAATTTCTACGCCATCACCAAAATCTATTATGGTATCGTCAACTCTCCATTTTCGGGAAACCAGCTTGTTGTCGTCTTCCACAATATGAATGTCTTTTACGCCGGGCATATTACCCAATAAGCGGATGTCGACCTCTTTTTTGCCGTTGCATATGATAAAGCGTGAGCTTTTGGTTTCTACCAGAGTTCCTTTGTAGGCATGTTTGTTTAGTTCTTTCTGTATATTGTCCAGCGATTGTTCGGGACAGTTTTCTACCAATTGAATCAGCATTTTATGTAGTTATTTATGGTTAGATATTATTTTTTGCTTTGTAATGTAAAATTCACTGGCTCTGTTTTTTATCTTTCTATACCTGTAAAAAACTTCAAGGCCTGTTGTTGAATTTTATTATGCGATATGTGTCTGTTAATGTATAAAACCAGTTATCTAAGACCGAGATCTTTTTGTAGCATCTTCACGGCTTCTTCGGGCTGCGGATATTGCTCCAGCTTTTTTAGAAATGCCGACCCGCATATGGCACCGTTGAGATTGCTCCAGGCCTGTTGAAGCGTTTGCGCATTGTGTATACCAAAGCCGGCAACGAGTGGGTTTTTTAGCTTTAACTTTTGTAAGCGTTCAAAGAAATGCTTTTGGGCATCACCAAAGTCCTTATGTCCTCCGGTAGTTGATGCCGAACTTACCACATAAATGAAAGCGTTAGAATGGTGGTCAATCATACGAATACGCTCATCAGAGGTGTTGGGTGTAATAAGAAAGATCATGTTCAAATTATAACGATCAAACAGTTGCTGATACTCTTCCAGGTATTCGGGCAAGGGAAGGTCGGGAAGGATAACGCCAGAAACCCCACATTCTGCTGCTTTGCTAAGAAATTTCTCTGAGCCATATTGCAGCACGGGGTTTAAATATCCCATTAATATCAGCGGGATGTCGTATTTTCCTTTAATGGCAAGCAGCTGGTCCATCAGCAGGGAGATGTTCATCCCATTGGCAATAGCTTTGGTGCTGCTGTGCTGGATAACCGGCCCATCGGCCAGGGGGTCGGAATAGGGCATACCCACCTCAAGAAAATCTATGCCTGCCCGGCTTGCCGATGCAATGATATTTTCGCTGGCATCTATTGTAGGGAAACCTGCCGTAAAAAACAGCGACAACAAGTTTTGTTTCTTTTGGGTCAAAAGTGTTTGCAGTGTGTTCATGGTTTTTCAAAATAGGTTTGATACGTTTCAAGATCTTTATCACCGCGTCCCGAAAGATTGATGACAACAATGTCGCTGGGGTTTAGCTTTAATTTAAACAAAGCAGGGATGGCATGTGCTGTTTCCAGGGCAGGAATTATTCCTTCTGCGCGGGTAAGGGTTTTTACACCTTCCAATGCTTCCATATCGGTAATGGGAATGAATTCGGCCAGTTTGTTGGCATGCAGATAGGCATGTAGAGGCCCGATGCCAGGGTAGTCGAGTCCGGCAGAAACAGAATGAGCTTCTTCTACCTGCCCATCGGCAGTTTGCATGAGTAAGGTTTTGCAGCCATGTATTATACCGGGTGTCCCTTTGGCTATAGTAGCAGCGGTAAGTCCTGAATCAACACCTTCACCGGCAGCTTCCACGCCAATAAGCTTTGTTTTCCCGTTGCCAATAAAATTAAAGAAAGCTCCTGCAGCATTGCTTCCTCCACCTGCACAGGCAATAACATAATCAGGGCTGTCAGTGTTTTCGATATCCAACAGCTGCTGTGCCATTTCTTCACTAATCACCGCCTGCAGGCGTGCCACCAGGTCGGGATAGGGGTGGGGCCCAATGGTCGATCCAATCAGGTAATACGTCTCGTCGGGATAGTTGATCCAGTGACGGATGGCCTCGTTGGTGGCATCCTTAAGACTTTTGCTGCCCGACTCCACAGGGATTACTTCCGCTCCCAGCATATGCATACGCATTACATTGGGTTTTTGGCGGGCCATGTCTTTACTACCCATAAATACCGTACAGGGAATTCTGAGCAATGCACATACGGTGGCTGTTGCCACACCATGCTGACCGGCTCCCGTTTCGGCAATAATGCGCTTTTTTCCCAAATGTTGCGCCATCAGGGCCTGTCCAACCACATTGTTGAGTTTATGAGCTCCCGTATGACAAAGGTCTTCACGCTTCAAATATACTTTGGCTCCTGCCATTTCAGAAAGATTACGGGCAAAATATAAAGGAGTGGGACGTCCCACGTAATTTTTGAGCAGGTCCTGGAAGTCCTTTTGAAACTGTTCGTTTGCAAGAATCTGAAGGTAGTTTGATTGGAGCTCCTCCACATTGGGATAAAGCATTTCGGGTATATAGGCTCCACCGAATAGACCATAATAACCGCGGTCGTTGGGGATGCTTTGTGGGTTAATTTTCGACATATTTTGGTGCATTATAGGTTAAAGGGTTATTAAAAAGATGGTGAATATAAAGACGTTAAGAATCATCTATTATCTGCTATCTCGTTTAAAAAGGCATAAACCTTTTTGATGTCTTTTACTCCCGGTGTTGATTCAAACCTGCTGTTGATATCCAGGGCATGAAGCCTGGCATGAGAAAAAACATTTTCCTGCAGAAAATAATCCGGATCAATTCCGCCACTGAGAAAAAAAGGTTTTTCGCCTTTGTACTCGTTTAAAATGGCATGATTGAAACGCAAGCCGCTGCCACCGGGTTTATCGGCTTTGGTGTCGAACAGATAATAATCGCAACAGCTTTTGTAGTCATCCAGGTTAGCAGGCAAAGCGTCTTTTACGGAAAATGCTTTAATGACCGGAACAATTTTTTGTATTTGCTTGCAATACTCCGCTGTCTCGCTGCCGTGCAACTGGACCAGGTCAAAGGGATAACGATTCAGAATGCTTAGAGCTTCTTCCAGGGGTTGGTTAACCATTACGGCAACTTTCTTAATAGAAGAGGGCAAATCCTTTAGAGGCAGCGTTACAATCTTTTCAGATACATCTCTTGGTGAGGGGCGATAAAAAATAAACCCCAAATAATCGGGTTCCATGGCTGCTAAAGCAAGCATGTTGGCCCGATCGGTAATGCCGCAGATTTTTAGTTTTACATGTTCTTTCATTGCCTAAGGTCTCAAGGATGAATTGGGAGTAGCCATTAATCTTATAAGCTAAACGCTTTGCTCTGCCTGAATTAGTTTTTTTAGTTTTTTGATGAATAATTTGCAGGCTCTGCCGGGATCGGTTTCACGCATAAACCTTTCTCCCATGAGTAAACCTGAGAAGCCGGCCTTTTTAAGCTGTAAGGCTGTTTCGGGACTGTCAATACCGCTTTCGGCAACTTTTACTACATCAGCAGGAAGCATGGACAGCAGCTGAAGGCTATGTTCAATATTAACCTCAAAATTTTTAAGGTTGCGATTGTTGATGCCTATGATTTTTGCGTCGGCAGGCAATTTTGCAATGCTCTCTTGTTCATGGATTTCAAACAGCACTTCCATTTGCAATGAGGTAGCCAGGACAGAAAGATTCTTCAGTTCATCTGCCGTAAGTACCTCGGCTATCAGTAGTATAGCGTCAGCACCAATGCTACGTGCTTCAATGATCTGGTATTCGTCGAGTATAAAGTCTTTTCGCAGGATAGGGCAGTAATTGTATTTGCGGGCGGTGCTCAAATCTCTGTTGCTGCCTCCAAAATAGGGGTTGTCGGTAATCACCGAAAGGGCTGACGCTCCTGCCTGCATATATTCCAAACATACCGTGGCGGGGCTGGCATATTCGTTGATGATACCCTTGGAGGGTGATTTTCTTTTGAACTCGGCTATTACACCTAATAAATCGGTACGGCGCAGGTATTTCTCCAGCGAAACAGGATTGGCCATAAAGAAAGGGCTCTTTTCCAACAGCTTAACAGGATATAGTTCTTTATTTTCCTGTACTTCAGCACGCTTGTGGGCAACAATTTCATCAAGTATATTCATTTTTGCAGATCGATTAGTTTTTTAAATGTATGTAAAGCTTTTGTGGATTCTAAGGATTCACGTGCCATTTCTACGGCCTGTGTAATGGATAGTTCAGTTTTATAACACTGTATGGCTACAGCCGAATTGGCCAGTACCGCATTTTTTTGAGCCTGGGTGCATTGATCCTGCAGTACATCCATGAATATTTTGGCGGCTTCATCAATGCTCTCTCCTCCATATAATGCTTGAGGCGTATTGGACTCAAGACCCAAATCTTCGGTGGTGAGAAGGCTTTCGCCTTTTTGTGAGAAAATACGGGTATCGGCTGTAAGGCTGATTTCATCATAACCATCCAGGCTGTGCACTACCCTAAAATGTTTGTTCTCTTTTTGCAGCAGGTAGCTGTAAATGCGGCCCGTCTCGAGGTTGAAAACGCCACTGGCCTGATAATTGGGGTTGGCAGGATTAACCAGGGGCCCCAGGATATTAAAAAAAGACTTGGTTCCCAATTGACGGCGCATGCCACCTACTGCTTTCAGGGCCGGGTGAAACAAGGGCGCATGCATAAAGCAAATTCCTGCCTTTTCCAGTTCTGTTTGCAGTTTGGCCTGGTCGTTAGAAAATCGATAGCCCAGGTTTTCCATTACGTTGGAAGAACCGGAAAGACTTGACACACCGTAATTGCCATGTTTGGCAACAGGAATGCCGGCACCGGCAACCACAAATGCCGAGAGGGTAGAAATGTTAAAGGTGTTTTTCCCATCGCCTCCCGTACCACATAAATCGATGATATCGCCGTTGTTAAGGCTGGGTTTTATAGCCAGCTCAAGCAACGCTGCCCTGAAGCCCATCAGCTCATCCAGGCTAATGGTGCGCATGATAAAAGAGGTCAATACAGCAGCCATCTGAGCATCATTGAGCTGCTGGTTGGCAATACCATGCATCAGTTCGCTGGCTTCGTTGCGGCTAAGGGTGAGTGATTCAAGTAGCTTGTTTAATAATTGCTTCATGTGTGCAAAGTGTTAGGATTGTTTACTAATTATTTGGCCACAGGGACTAAAGGTACCGGCATGGATACCATAGAATCATTGTTGTTTTGTTTAATTTCTGTCTCTGGTTTTCAATCAGCGGAGCTGCTAAAACTTACTCAGCCAGTTGAAGATGATTTGTTTGCCATGAGGGGTAAGAATGGACTCGGGATGAAACTGAACTGCACAGACATCATATAATTTATGAGAAAGAGCCATAATGCGCCCCTGGTCATCAACGGCATTAATGTTGAGTGTTTTGGGGAAATTTTCCTTGTCTACCATCCAGGAATGATATCGTCCGGCTTCGATTGTTTGGGGCAATCCTTCAAAGAGATAATGACGGGGTTCGAGAATTTCTATGGTATGCGAAACGCCATGATACACCTCGCTGAGGTTGTAGAGATTTCCTGCGAAAGCTTCGGCAATGGCTTGCAAACCCAGGCATACGCCAAGAATGCGTTTGCACGATGCATATTCATCGATGATGGTCATCATATTTCCTGCCTCGGACGGCAAGCCTGGGCCGGGAGAAAGTATAATGCCCCTGTAGGCGTTGGCTTCCTTAAGGCTTATTTCATCATTACGAAAAACATCTACGTCATGTTTTCCAAATTCCTTAACGTAATGAACCAGGTTGTAGGTAAAGGAATCGTAATTGTCAATAATGAGTATTTTGGACATAGGAAATTATTTTTTTTGTTGAGGGAAAAAGGAATTTATGAGATGATGATACGATGTTTGTTCTTGTATAACAAATCAGTATGACTTGCCTGTTTTGGCCTTTTTGAATTATTAATAAATGTTTAGTTTTCAATATTGAAGGTAGCCATTTCAGGATTAAGGGCCATGCGGCTGATGGGAATTTTCTCAGCCCCTTCTATGGCTTTGCGCAAGGCTGATATTTTACCCTCAACTTCATTAAGCTCGCCTTGCGGGCTGGAGTGAATCACTATTCCGGCACCACCCTGGTAAGAGAGTGTTCCGTTTTTGCTTAAAAAGGATCGTATCATAATAGCATGGTTAAGGGAATCACCGAAGCCCATGAATCCAAGAGCCCCACCATAATATCCACGTGCTTTTTGTTCAATCTGGTCAATGAGTTGTATGGCGCGATGCTTGGGAGCGCCGGAAAGCGTACCTGCGGGAAAGGTGTCGGCAAAGAGCCGGTAGAGCTTTCCCTTTTGCTCCCATTGGCCTTCGACCGTTGATACCAGGTGTATGACATGAGAATAGGTCTGCACTTCTCTAAAACTTTTTACTTTAACCTGTGTTGCATGACGGCTAAGATCGTTGCGTGCCAGATCTACCAGCATAGCATGCTCAGAATTTTCTTTCGGATTGGCTAGTAACTCGGTGATGAGTTTGCTGTCGGCAGTGATATCGCCGGTGCGCACTACAGTACCCGCGATAGGGTTTATGATCGCTTTATTATCCGCTACCTGAAGCTGAATTTCGGGCGATGAGCCAAACAGCTTAAATTCAAGGAAATCAAAGTAAAAAAGGTAGGGTGAGGGATTGATGGAACGGAGGGTGCGATAAACATTAAACTCGTCACCCGAGAAATCCTGTTCGTATTTACGTGAGAGTACAATCTGGAATACATCCCCTCGCTGACAATGACTTATACCTTTGGTTACCTGATCTTTAAAGTCGTCGTCGGTTGTTAACACCCTCTCGTTTCCCACTTTGCTGAATGGGAAAAAAGTATTGTTGCGGTTGGCCATGTGCGAAATAACCAGTTGTGTTATCGAAGTGTCGGATTCCGAAAGTAATTCGGTGATGGTGATGGTACTGTTGAAATGATTAAAGGCAATAACCACCCGGTATAAATCGTATTTCAGCAAAGGGATTTCAGTGTCGGGATTTTTTTCGCTTGTGATGCCTACATTGTCAAAAGTATTGATGGCATCGTAAGAGGTATACCCAAAAACGCCCGGCATGTGCTGATTGGTCGGGATGCCCGTTTTTTTTAAGGATGCTAAAAAATCATCCACCATATCGGGAAGCTGTAAGAGGTTTTCTACTTTAGTGTTGGATACAACACCGTTGGTGTCTTTGCGGGTGAAGATTTTTTCAGTAGACTTTATCCCGGCAAATGGCTTAACGGCAATATAGGAAAAGGCGTTTTGTCGGGAGCTGTAGTCGGTACATTCCAGCAGCAAAGCATGCGGAAAGACATCCCTTAATCGCAGGTATATCCCTACAGGTGTAAAAGTGTCGCCCGGCAACTGAGTGGTAATGGTTTTCATGTTTTATCGCTTTTTATGTTGAAAAAATCATTTTAAAAAAAAGGCCCGCTTGAATGTCAAGCAGGCCTTTGGTATTTTTTATATTTACAGACTTTATCCGCAATACATAGTTTTAATAACCATTGTGCTCAACACGGTTGATTCCCTTGTTGTGCCACCACCAGAAATTATGAGTATGTAATGCAATTGTCATTGTTGTTTCATTTGAAGATGCAAGTATAAACATTTTTTTTATTGAAAACATCTGTTTGAAGTTTTTTTTATAAAAAAACTTCAAAAAAGGTATTTTGGCTTACAGGAAGTCCATAACTTTGGTTAAATGGAAGGGCCTCACAGGGGGTTCTTAATTCTAGAGGGTGCACAACAATTATGTATAATTAATTTGGACACCATTCCATTTCAACTTTTTTAATTTTGTCATAGGGTAAAGTTACCCTATAGGGGTCATAGTATTGTAAACAAATTTAAAATCCCTTTCATCATGAAAACAAGAAAAATTATTCTCTCGATTCTAGTGTTTATCTTTATGGTTCCATCGTTTGGTTTTTCTCAAAGCCAGGGCGATCAGTTTTATACCATAAGTGGCACAGTGCGCGATGCGCAAAACAACAGACCTCTATCCTATGCTACCATGTACATCCCCGGGACCTATCAGGGCACAGTGGCAAATTCGGATGGTTATTTTACCTTTAAAGTAAGACGCAATATTGATGCGCAGGATTTTGTAATATCCTATATGGGTTATGAGGTGAGCAAATTCTCTCTGAAAGATTTTGCAGGGAAAAATGCTGATTTTAAAATCCAACCCCATGTGGTTGCGCTTCAGGAAGTCACTTTCAGGCCTATGAATCCCAGGGATATTGTGCAAAAAGCACTCAACAGAATACCCGACAATTATCCTCAGGAGGAGTATAGTTTAACAGGGTTCTACCGGGAAACCATTAAACAAAGAAGAGATTACCTCTCGGTAGCTGAAGCCGTTATAGACATCCATAAAGAAGGCTATAATGACCGCAGCAGAGATGATCAGGTACGTATTGTAAGAGGACGAAAAAGTGGAACCGTAAAGCAAGCCGATACTTTATTGGTAAAACTACAGGGTGGTCCTCAGGTTGCTATGCTTTTGGATATCATAAAAAATAATGAGATTGTTATCTCCCAGGGAACTATTGATTTCTATGAATATGAATTGATGGACCTGGTGGTTATTGACGATATGCCACAATATGTAATCGGTTTTAAACCCCGTGTTACGCTCGATTATCCTCTTTTTGAAGGAAAATTGTACATTTGCAATCAAACTCTGGCTGTAACGATGGCAGAATTTGGATATGATCTCTCGGACAAAAAAAAGGTAGCCAGAGAATTTGTAAGAAAAAAGCCTGCAAGCCTTCGTTTTACGCCTAGAAATACACGCTATCTTGTGAAATACCAGCAAATTGACGGTAAGTATTTCGTTAACTATATGAGAAGCGATCTTGAATTTTTTGTCAACTGGAGAAGAAAAATATTTAGAACAAGATACGATCTGATGTTTGAACTAGCCATTATGGATAGATCCAATGAAGATGTTGAATCTTTTGCCAGAAGAGAAACTTTTAGAAGAACTAATATTCTTTCGGATATGGTGCCGGTTTATTTTACCGATAATTTCTGGGGTGATTACAACTATATTGAGCCTGATGTATCTATTGATGAAGCCATTATTAAACTTAATAAAAACTTAGACGACAGCAAATAATACCGATAGCCGGTAAGACTCATTTATTAAAATAATAAAGGTGTATGGCAAGCATGCCCATTGAGGAAAAAATAAGAAATGGTGACATTTCGGCTTTTGAAAAGGTGTTCAGGGAGTTTTATGCTCCCTTAACACTTTTCGCCACCACCTTTGTAAAGGATAAAGATGTTGCAGAAGAGATCGTTCAGGACTTTTTTTATCACTATTGGAAAGACCGGAAACAGACCCAAATACAAAGCTCTATGAAAAGCTATTTCTTTCAGAGCATTAGGAACAGAGCACTTAAGCATTTGCGTCATGAAAATGTGAAACTAAAATACGCCTCTCAGACAATGGCTGAAGCCACCCCCTCTTTGGAAACTTACGAATTGAATACCTATGAATTGAAAGAACTGGAAAGTACTATAAACAATATATTGGATAAACTACCTCCTGTTTGTAGTCAAATCTTTCGTATGAATAGATTTGAAGGCTTGAAATATCGCGAAATTGCCGAAAGACTTTCCATATCAATAAAAACAGTAGAAGCTAATATGAGTAAAGCCTTAACAGCTTTTCGTCAGGAGCTCAGGCCTTACAGAGAATGAAACTTACAAAACGCTTAGCTCAGCAATTAACCTTACAATAAACTAAAATGACCACAAATAATTTAAATTCAATGGAAGAAATATCCAGATATCTCTGCGGTGAAATGGATGATTTTGAGAAGACTGAATTTGAGCACAAAATACATCTTGATTCAGCCTTGCGTGATGAATTCATGGAAGCAAAGGAAGTATGGGATCAAATGGAAAATCTCATTGCTGGCTCTGTTGATGAAATCAATACCGATGGAGCATGGCAAAAGGTGAATAACCGTATACTAAAAGATGATGAAGAAGTTCAGCTTTCATCACCTTCATTTTATCAGATGCCTATAATGCTCAAATGGGCTGCATCTATTCTTATTGTAGTTGGTTTGGCGTGGTTATCTTACATCATGTGGCTGCAACCTACCGGTAGCCCTATGCTTGTTTTTGAGAACACTGATCAGCAGCTTATTTCAGTTAAAACCTTGCAGGATGGTTCATTGATATATCTCGCCCAAACATCAACTATACAGTATCCCCAACAATTCAGCAATAATGAGCGCAGCATTCAATTGTCGGGGGAGGCATTTTTTGATGTAGCTCACGATGATAAAAAACCCTTTAGGATAAAGGCCGGAAATGCAAATATAGAGGTTCTTGGCACCTCCTTTAATGTGAAAACCCATGATGCCAACAGCTTGGAATTGTTTGTTGAAACAGGAAAAGTGAAGGTTTCCATGAGCAATTCACCGACGTCAACCTATGTAGAAGCCGGACAGTTGCTTACCCTTACCAATGGCTCAGCGAAGGTTGTAAATACTTCAGCATACAATACGCTTTGGCGAAAAAATATTCTCCAATTCAGAGATGAACGTCTGGAAGACATTTTTTACGGATTAGGCAAAACTTATGGCTATATCTTAGTGGCGGAAAATGAAGAGCTTAATAACCGTCTGATGACCCTGACCATCTATGATGGGTCCTTAAAAACTATTAGTGAACTTATCGCTCTGTCCCTTTCTGTTGAATATGAATTAAAAAGTGATTCTCTTGTTGTTTTTCGTAACAGTCAGTAATAGTATTAAATAATCCCAAATGTTAATACGGAAAGAAATCATAACATTTCTTATTCTCTTACTCGCTTTACAGCTTGCATCTATTGCTGCCTTTAGCCAGACAGGTGATGATGACAAAACCATAGAGCTGCGAAGCCGCAGGCATACAGTGTTCAGTTTGTTTAATGAAATCAGCCGACAAACCGATCGCTATTTTATTTATGACAGTGAACTTGTTGATAATGAGAAGTCCGTGCATATCCCAAAAGGGGAGTACTCTATTGACGAATTATTGGCTATTGTGGTAACCAAGCCCGAATTGATGTTTTCTTTTATTGACAATTACATCATCATACATAAAAAGGATGATCCCCCAACTGCAATTTCACCTCAATCAGTGGATTCTCCAGATAAAGCAAAGGATTCTACTTTATTAACCATTAAAGCACGTGTGCTGGATGCCCAATCAGGAAATCCCTTACCTTTTGCCGGGGTAATTCTCAAAGGAACCGGCAAAGGAATATCTGCCAATGCTGATGGCCTTTTTAGTTTTAAGGTTCCTGCTATACATATCAACGATACCCTTAAGATTTCCTACATGGGTTATGCATCACGTTACCTTCCCGTTAGTTACTTTCCTGATGCCACAATGGATATATTTATGGATATAGAAACAAAATCCCTGAGCGAGGTGGTGGTAAGAAGTTATAATCCCTTGGGCGTATTGATTAGCGCAATAGCATCCATACCCAATCTTTACCCTCAACATCCAGCTCAGCACACCAGTTTTTATCGGGAAGGAGTATTCAAGAATGAAGATTTGCTTAATTACTCGGAAGCCATTTTCAATATCTATAAAACACCTTACCGCGGGTTTTCATATGATCAGGTGAAATTGCTTAAATCAAGAAAGATCGTTAACAACGACACGCAGGATTCCATCATGATCAAACTTAAAGCCGGAATACAAAGCATGCTTGAATTGGATGTTATCAAGCACCCACCTCAGTTTCTTGTTCTTGAGAACCTGGGATTGTTTAAATTTCCAACTGCTGGTTATGTAGCCCATAATTCTGGAAGTGCTTATATGTTTACCTTTGAGAGTGCTGACTACGCTGATGAAAATGTTTATGAGGGAACGATTTATATTGACAGGAAAAGCCTTGCCATTTTGCAGGTAGATTTTCGTGTTACTCAAACTTACCTCAGCCAAAACCAACATTATTTCATCACCAGAAGGAGCAAGCTCCACAGAACCCGCATCAGAAGTATGGAATATTCAGTTCGCTATGCCCTTCATGATGGATTATACCATATTCAGCATGTACGTGGTGAAATTGATATGCGCATACGGGAAAGAGGGAAGTTTTTTGGAAACAACTATAATGCTTTTTTCGAAATGGCTGTTATGAATATCGATACTGAGGACGTAAAAAGATTTCCCCGTCGCGAAACCATCAAGCCAAATGTTATTTTTACCGATCAGGAATTTGTCTATGACCCACAGTTTTGGGAAAACTTCAATATAGTTTTACCTGAGCAGGACATCACCCGTGCCATGAAAAACTTCAATGCAGGCATTGAGAGATTTGATCTGGATGAATAAGAGCATCCATCCCCAAAGATGGGAGTCATTTTGCCAGTTTTCAATTGATCAGTCCTTCTCATGAAAATAAACATCATCCTCATTGCTCTGCCCGGCAGGATTTTCGTTGATATTTTTTTCATTTAACAAAAATAGTACCCAGCCATTTATGGGTATTTGGGTCGTTCTGGCAGGTCTCTGATCTCTTTGCTGTGAGGGTCGTCTTCTGTTTCGATCAGAAATATCTGGTCTTGTAGCAACCCCTCCACCCTGGGAGTTTAACAACACAGCCTGATGAATTTCGGAGATTACCCCAACACTGATAACATTCTGATCCACAAAGGAAGTGTCTAACTGAGAGAAGGCAAATTTTACCTGGTAAATTAATTCACCTGTTGAACTCATATGAATGCTTGCAAGATTATCTCCAACAAAGCGTGTGCCTTTTTTATCGGTCATTGCCGCATCCCTGGATTGAACCATATCAGCCCAATCTCTAAAATTAGTGGTGATTAAACGTGGAGGAAGTGAGTCATTTTCGCTTTCTCTCATAAGCTCTTTGTGTTTTCGTAACAGTTCGCTTCTTGCAGCCGGAAAGGAGACCCCAAATTGCTGGTTTTTTTTACCTGAAGGATCAAGATATACTGAAGTTCCATTGATAAGCATGCTAATAAAACTCAGGGTATCTGTGGTGAGTATTTCTGTTGTAACAGTGTCGCGGCTAAAGGTAGTGCGCACCAAAACATTGTTATCAGGCAGGGAAACAAAACCCTGAAGACTGTCAGAGCGCATAGCCGATTCATTGCTTTCATGATATGCCCTTGCTGTAACCGATGGTACGCGTTGTGCAGTATTGCAGGAACCGACCAGTAAAATTACTACAACATAAAGCCCAGCGATTGCTGCTGTAGAAAATATCCTTTTGTTCTTCATGATTTCTCTATTTTTTAAATGCACACAAAGGTAAAAACTAAATCATAACAACTAAATAATTGCCCAGGCGTAATGTTCATATAAATCAGTACTTTATTGAATTTTATGTTCTGTTTTCTCGTGCACGATCATATTGGTCAATAAATCTACCCAGTCATCTGAGTCGTTGAGGCTCCTCACCCATTCAAACTTTTGTCCTCCATTATCATAAAACAATTGCCGGTATTCATCTCCTATTTCCATAATAGTTTCAAGACAATCTGTAACAAAGGCCGGACTAACCACTAATATATTTTTAGTGCCCTCAAGTGCCTTTTGTTTGATGATATCATCTGCAAAGGGACTCAACCAGTTTTTAGAAAACCTGGATTGAAAACAAACCGTGTAATCTTCTGGTTTAAGACTCAACTTTTGTGCCAGCATGCGTGTGGTTGCATAGCAGGTGGCATGATAACAAAAACTATTCTGATCATTAATTTCTTTAGTGCAATTGAAGTTCTCACAATCTTTATCCTGATGTACGGCATTGACATGACTCAGGGGTAATCCATGATAACTAAATACTATATGATCATAATTTTCCGAATGCAAGGCTTGTATTCTCTTTCTGAAAAGATCTATAAATTTTTTATTGTTGTAAAACTGACCCACAACGCGTAAATCAGGAATTACTTCCCATTTTCTTATTTGCTCAAAGGCATAGGCTATTGCTGATCCGCTGGTTGATGAGGCATATTGAGGGAAAAGTGGAATAAGAATTATCCTGGAATACTTATCTCTTTGAATTTTCTCCAGCGCATTTTTCAGAGATGGATTGCCATAACGCATCCCTAACATAACCCCGTAGGAGTCGCCTAATGATACTTGCAATTTATCCCGGAGGTTTTGTGAATGCCAGAGCAGAGGAGAGCCGTTTTCGGTCCACACCTTCTTGTACAGCCGGGATGATTTGGGCGATCGAAAAGGGACTATGATGCCATTAACCAACATTTTTCGTAATACCGCAGGCATGGTAATGATGCGGCCATCACCCAAAAATTGCCGCAGATATTTCCTGACATCCGCAACTTCAGGACTATCGGGAGTCCCTGTATTGATTAATATTACCGCTGTTTTATTCATATCCCTGATTTCAAAACTTCATCGGCCAGCGCTTTCCCTTGTTTCGCGCGATCGGCCATTCCTATGCCGTCACGCATGTTTCCTCCCAGGATTAACCCCGGATATTGCTTCTCCAGCTTGTTGATGGTTTCAAAACGGATACCGCTATTTACTTCATATTGTGGTATAGCATGATTATAACGGGTTAACTTAAACAGATCCGGGTTGAAATCTTTTATTTTCATGAGATCCATCATTTCCCTTTTCACAATTTCTTTTATCTGTTCATCGCTGAGTTCGGTGAGTTTTTTGTTTCTGATACCACCCATAAAAACGGTCAATAAAGCGCCACCACGGGGAGCCCGGCCACTGAATAAGGTAGACATGTATAAAACACCCAGTACATCGCGTTTTTCCTTTGAGGGAATTAATCCTCCAAAGCCATCCAGTTCAATGCCCTCCCAGTTTTTGAAGCCAAGAGTGACTTCTACGATCTTAGCGTAATACAAATTGGTGATCTTATCCAACTCCTCCTTACTTACAAAAGGTAAGATATCGGGCAGTTCGAATGATCCCCCGGTAAAAATTACATTCTTTGCATATCGCTCAACAGTTTCTCCCTTTATTTTCCAGGAAACTTTATAACGGGTATCTGCATCTTGCTGGGGTGTAATACTCAGCTTAGAGACATCGAAATAAAAATTCTCTTCACCCGCATGAGTATACATAGCATTGGCAAGGTTTGATAAACCTCCTTTAGCAGAAAACACCTTGCGGCTGATTTTTTTTTCTGCTTCAGTTTTCTTCTGCATCTGTTTTTTTATGGCTCCTGCAATAAAACTGCCATAGTTTTGCTCGAGGTTGTATAATTTGGGTAAAGCATATTTGGGAATAAGAATATCGGGGTCGCCAGCATAAACGCCAATGATAAAAGGGTCGATGGCATAATCGAGAAAACTTTGCCCCATGCGGCGTCTTACCAGCTGAGAGAGTGTTTCGTGTGGATCTTTGCCTTTGCTGCGAAAGGGCTCGGCCAGCAAACGAAATTTATCCTTCAATGTAAAAAGAGGAGTAGTTACACCACCCATAAATCCCGATGGTAAAGGCTCCCATTTGCCATCTTTTAATATGTAACGTTTTTGTGCATTTTCGTTGGCTGTTTCCAATTCGCATAAGCCTTGAAGGTCTTCAAATATTTCCACAATCTCACTGCTGCCCACAACGCCTGTATTGGGCCCCGTTTCATAAACAAAACCATCTTCTCCTAGGGTTTTTATCACTCCCCCGGGAGCGGAATTCTTGTCTAAAACAATGAAATCGATGCCTGATTTTTTTAAATAGTGTGCTGTACTGAGCCCGGTGAGCCCTGAGCCAATGATAATGGTATGGGTATATTCCTGCATGATGGAATTAATTTTGAATGGATGTATGTATTAATGTATACAAATATAGTTATTTTGTGCGTTGATGTGCAGCATTGATTGGCTTATAAAAAAAGGCCGCTACTGCGACCTTCTTTTTTATTTGTTTCATTGCCCACATCTCTATACAGTTCTTGAGTATTGGCCCTTTCCTTCTTTTAGCAACGGGTCAAATTCCATGGCAATATTGCGTACTACCAAAAAACCATTTTCCTTCAACCGCATCGTATCCGGGGTTAATTCAATGAGATCGTCATCTACAAAGGGTTGCAGGCTTTCAGTATTAAAACCAACGATTTCTTTGAGTTCATTGGAGTGAAGATCGAATTGTTGAGCTATAGCATTGAAGTTTATATGACCATTACACATAATTTCGTTTATAACCATTCTGCGAATGGTGTCTTTTCGACTGAGCTCGTAACCTTTTTCAATAGCAAAGCCTGTCTTTTCTACTGCATCGATGTAAGGGCGGATATTCTTTAGGTTTTGATAATAGCCTCCCTCCAGCTGACTGATGGATGTAGCACCAAAACCATAAACCTGGCCCGTAGTTTCCAGCGTGCAATATCCCTGGAAGTTACGGTGTAGCTTTTTATTCTTTAATGCAATAGAGAGTTCATCTTCCGGTTTGGCATAATGGTCCATTCCGATGGCTTCATATCCTCCCTGGGTAAGTTTGTTATAAGCCACTTCAAACATAGCCAGTTTTTCTTCGGTAGAGGGCAGGCCTGTATCTTCAAGAATTTTCTGTGCTGCCTTTACCCATGGTACATGTGCATAGGAAAAGGTTACCAGGCGATCGGGCGAGATGGAAAGGGCTTTGTCAACTGTTTGGGCAAAAGTTGCAGCTGTTTGCCCGGGCAAACCATAGATCAGGTCAATATTCACCCCATCCATTTTATTGGCTTTCATACGCTCCAGCAAATCTTCTACCGGATGCAATGAGGGTTTTCTGTTAACTATTTCGAGCACTTCTTCATTAAAATCCTGAATGCCCAGACTTAGTCTGTTGAATCCCATTTCTGCCAACTGGTCAATGTGCTCCAGCTTAAGATAGGCCGGATTACATTCCATTGCAATTTCAGCCTTGGGTGTGGGGGTGAAAATCTCCAGAAGGACCTTCATTATTTTTTCGATATACTTCAGGTTTATCGCATTGGGTGTACCACCACCCCAGTGAATCTGTGTCAGGGGACGGGATGTATCCAACAAAGCCGCTGTTGATTTTATTTCCTTAATGAGCGCATCGATATATTCAGCTATCAACTCTTCGCCGGGATAACAACTTGTATTGCAACCACAAAAATGGCACAGCTGCTTGCAGAATGGAATGTGAATATATACCGAGATACTTTTCGGGTGCTGCTCATTGGATTTGACCAACATACGTTTATAGCTGTCGGTAGTAATCTGATCGTGAAAAAAAGTAGCAGGCGGATAACTGGTATATCGGGGTCCTGGTTTATTATATTTCTGAAGAAGTGAAATATTCATTATGCGAATAGATTTTCTTTTGTTTACAATATGAAAAACTTCTCAACGCAAAGAACGATTAATTGAATTCGCTTTATTTTGATGTCTTTGAGAAGTTATGACAATCATCAGATGTCAGTCGCCATCCCAATGGACCTGCTTAACGAAATCAATTACAAACTTCACATTCTCAACCGGAATTCCCGGTACCAGGCCATGGCCCAGGTTGAATATCCATTTGGATTCCTTTTGGTGAAAAGGAATGAATTTGTAAAGCTCTTTTCTGATGCTTTCTGTATCGGAGAAAAGAATACGGGGGTCAAGGTTTCCTTGCAGGCCTACATTCTTATCAACCATTTCGCGGGCCGTGTATAAATCTGTCTGCCAGTCGATGCTGAGAAAGTCACAGACGTCATGGTTCATTTCCTTGATCCCTGTGCCAAGACCTTTGGGGAAGAAGATAAAAGGAGTACCTGTTTGGCGCACTGCATCAGCAATTTTCTTTACCGAAGGCATAAAAAGTTCCTTATACCAACTGAAGGGGATAATTCCGGCATGGGTGTCAAAGAGTTGAAAGGCCGATACACCATGCTTAACCTGCTGTAAGGCATACTCAATGGTGAGCTCGGTTACTGCTTCAGCAATTTTTCGGGTGAGGGTTTTTTCCTTGAAAAAGAATTTCTCCGCGTCAGCAAAATTTGACCGGGTACCCAACCCCTGTATCATAAACAACATCACCGTTAGGGGTGCCCCGCAGAATCCCACCAATGGCGTTTTATTTCCAGGTGTCTGAAGGATTTGGTCAATGGCTTTATAGATGTAATCCAGTTTTGCCGAATCGGGATTGAACTTCTCAAGGGGATGTTGTACATCCTTCAGGGGTTGATCAAAGACCGGCCCCTGATCGGTAAAATCAAGCCCCATTCCCATAGCATAGGGAATTACCAGGATATCTGAAAACAATATGGCTGCATCAACACCAAGGTCATCAACAGGCAAAAGGGTTACTTTGGCGGCCAGCTCTGGATCTTTCATCAATTGCCAGAAGGTATGATTCTCTTTGAGTGCATTATAGGAGGGAAGTACCCGCCCGGCCTGGCGCATAAACCATACCGGTGGCCTGGATGTGCTTTTACCCTGTAGGGTATCAAGAAATATATCGGACATTAATTGTTGACTTTATAAATAGAAAATTTGAATTATCAGGTTGAATAAAAGATTATCAGATGTTTACCTCAATGACATTAAAGTTGCTTCATGGCATTAAGACTTGCTTTAATGGTAAGGTCTATTTGTTCATGGGTTATGCAGGCAGGTACAAAAGCAGCCTCAAACTGCGAAGGGGGCATATAAATTCCTTGTTCGAGCAAGGCTCTGAAATATTTACCGAATTTTGCTGTATCTGATGTATTGGCATCATCAAAAGATTTTACCTGTTGGCTGTTGGTAAAGAAAAGGGTAATCATTGAACCTACCCTGTTAATAACACCATTGTGTCCTGTTTGTTTCAGATTATCGCGCAATCCCTTTTCGAGACGGGCAGATTTTTCATCCAGATCTTTATGAAAGTCGGGAGTCTGATCTATAATTTTCAAGGTTGCCAGACCAGCGGCCACGGCCAGCGGATTGCCTGAAAGAGTGCCTGCCTGATAAATAGGTCCTGCAGGAGCAAGTTTTTCCATGATCTCTTTCGGACCACCATATGCCCCAACGGGCAAGCCTCCTCCAATGATTTTACCCAGGCAGGTAATATCGGGAGTGATGCCAAAATATTCCTGTGCGCCACCCTTAGAAAGGCGGAAGCCCGTCATTACCTCATCAAAGATGAGCAGGGCACCATATTTTTGGGTAAGTCCTCTGAGGCCTTGCAGAAATTCCTGATCAGGGATAACCACGCCCATATTGCCCACTACCGGCTCAAGGATAACAGCGGCAATATCGTTACCGAAGCTCTCAAACATATTGGCTACCCCCTCCAGGTCGTTGTAACGCGCGGTCATGGTGTCTTGTGCGGTTCCTTTGGTTACACCCGGGCTGTCGGGGAGACCCAGGGTAAGGGCTCCTGATCCGGCTTTTATAAGAAAACTATCGGCATGGCCATGATAGCATCCCTCAAACTTTATAAACTTAGCTCTTCCGGTATATCCTCTTGCCAGTCGTAAAGCACTCATGGTGGCTTCGGTGCCGGAGTTTACCATACGAACAATCTCCATCGAAGGCTTCATTTTCTTTATCTGTTCGGCCATCTCAGTCTCTCCTATTGTAGGAGCACCATAGCTGGTACCTCTTTGCGCTGCCTCTGTTATAGCATTAATTACCCGATCGTCGGCATGACCTACTATCATAGGGCCCCAGGAGGATACATAATCGATATATTCATTGCCATCAATATCCCACATTCTGGCTCCTTTGGCCTTTGCTATAAATACCGGATTGCCACCTACACTTCTGAAGGCTCTGGCTGGAGAATTTACTCCTCCGGGAATGCTGTTTCTGGCTCGGTCAAATTCTCTGATGCTGTTGGTGAAGTTCATACTACTGAATTTATGTTTGATAGATTTTAAAGGGATTAGCAATAGGATGTAGTTATCAGGCATTCATTCAAAAATGGGTATTCTAATTAAGTTCCCATCTTTTAATACTATGCTTATTTTCCATACAATGACTCTTAGAAGTCTAAATTTAGTGCTGTTTTGATTTTAGTGCAAACTTATAAAAAAAAGACGGAATTTATCCTTTTGTTTAATTTTACAAGACCTCATAAATACTCACCAACACATCACCGAAGAGCTAGTCCCGGTCATTAATAACTTCGATGACGATTATAAAATGCTGATGGGTTTGAGTAAATTCTTTTCCAATGCCAAGATAAAAATCCTGCCTGGTACAATATAAGTGCCGATTAGTGCCTGAAGGTATATTTAAAACGACCTTTCACCCTTTAACCACTTTGCAATATCTTTTGCATGATAGGTAAGAATGATATCTGCCCCGGCGCGCCTTATGGAAAGCAGGATTTCTTTGGTAATACGTTCTTCGTCTATCCAGCCTTGTGCGGCAGCAGCTTTTACCATTGAGAATTCGCCACTTACATTGTATGCAGCGATGGGTATATTATAGTTATCCTTAGCCCGACGGATGATATCCAGATAGGATAGAGCCGGCTTCACCATGATGATATCGGCACCTTCTTCTATATCCAGCTCTATTTCGCGCATAGCTTCGTTGCTGTTGGCGGGGTTCATCTGGTAGGTTTTTCGGTCGCCAAATTTAGGTGCACTCTCTGCCGCTTCGCGGAAAGGACCATAAAAGGCAGAAGCATATTTGGCTGAGTAAGCCATGATGGGAATTTGGCTAAAGCCTTCTTCATCCAACGACTCGCGGATATAAACCACCCTGCCGTCCATCATGTCGCTGGGAGCTACCATATCTACACCTGCTTTTGCAAAAGCAACGGCCTGTAGGGCAAGGGTCTTCAGGGTAAGATCGTTGTCAACGTCGTTGTTTACAATGGTGCCGCAATGGCCATGGGTAGTATATTCGCAGTTGCATACATCGGCAATGACATACATCTCCGGTACATCCTTCTTTAAGGCCCGGATGGCCCTGGGTATAATGGCATCTTCTTCTGCCCCAACAAGTCCACTCTCATCCTTGGTTTCTGGAATACCAAACAGCAATACCGAAGGAATTCCTAAATCGTACAACTCCCGACATTCCTTTACCAGCTCGTCAACCGACAGCTGAAAATTTCCCGGCATAGAACTGATGGGATTTCTTACCTTTTCGCCCGGACAGGCAAACAGGGGCATGACAAGATTGTCTAATGCAACAGTTGTTTCGTTTACCATAGCCCTTATCGTGGGATTGGCCCGTAGCCTTCTTAATCGTGTAGATGGAAAATACATATCTTGGTTTGTTTAGGATTGAATAATATGTGTTTATACTAAGGGTTATTATTAAAATGACCATAAAT
>JBEPXC010000020.1:0-27620 GCA_041642035.1 Sphingobacteriia bacterium | reverse complement strand
GTTGGTGTATAATTTTTGTAAATTTGCGCTTCGGTTTAAATAACCATAGGGAATACATATTCCAATGAAGCAAGAATATTATGGATTTATCAGTGGTAGTGCCTTTGTATAATGAGCAGGAATCCCTTCCTGAACTTATCTCATGGATTTGGCGCGTTACACAAAACAAATTTGAAACAGAAGTCATCCTTATTGATGACGGAAGCTCGGATAATTCCTGGAGAGTGATCCAGGAACTAAAAAAGGAATATCCCTTTATCAAGGCCGCGCGCTTCAGACGTAATTACGGAAAATCTGCAGCTCTTAACGTAGGTTTTGTGCAGGCTGCGGGCAATGTTGTCATCACCATGGATGCCGATTTGCAGGACAGCCCCGATGAAATCCCTGAATTATACCAGATGATCCACTCGGGCGAATATGATTTGGTTAGTGGTTGGAAAAAAAACCGCCAGGATCCACTTTCAAAAACCATACCCACAAAATTGTATAACTGGGCAACGCGAAAAGCCACCAATATTGAGTTACATGATTTCAATTGTGGGCTAAAGGCATACAGCAAAAACGTGGTCAAAAGTATTGAAGTATACGGTGAAATGCATCGCTATATACCTGTTATGGCAAAATGGGCCGGGTTTTATCGAATAGGAGAAAAGAAAGTAGCTCATCAAAAGAGAAAATATGGTCAGACCAAATTTGGCCTCGAACGCTTTGTAAATGGTTTCCTGGATTTATTATCCATTACCTTTGTATCAAAATTTGGGCGAAAACCCATGCACATCTTCGGGCTGCTGGGAACGCTACTTTTCCTGGCAGGTTTTGGAATTGCGGTCTACCTGGCCTTCGCCAAGTTTTTCCTCATGGAATACCGTATGACCGCACGACCATTGTTTTACTTTGGTCTTTTATCCATGGTTTTGGGCACACAACTATTCCTTGCAGGATTTTTGGGAGAACTTATTTCCCGAAATTCATCCGAACGCAACATCTATTTAATAGAACAAACAACAGAAGAAAATTGGCAAAAATAATCATTCTAGGTTCGGCCTATCCCCTAAGAGCAGGAGGACTTTCCACTTTTAATGAGCGGCTGGCACAAGAATATCTCAATCTGGGGCACGAAGTTATTATATACACTTTTTCGTTGCAATACCCTTCCTTTTTGTTTCCGGGCAAGACCCAGTACGCACTAAGGCCTGCTCCGAAGGATATTGATATCAGGGTAAAAGTAAACAGCATAAATCCCTTTAATTGGCTTAAGGTAGGTTTGGAGATTTACCGCGAAAAGGCTGATCTTATGGTGGTTCGTTATTGGCTTCCCTTCATGGCACCTTGTCTGGGGACCATTGCAGGCCTGGCAAGATTAAATAAGAAAACTCGGGTAGTTACTATTGCCGATAATATTATCCCTCATGAAAAACGATTTGGAGATAAGCTCCTCACCCGTTATTATGTGGGCAAAAGCCATGGCTTTGTAACCCTTAGCAGGTCTGTTTTAAAAGAACTGGAACAATTCGAGAAAAAGAACAAGCCAAAGATCTTCTCACCACACCCACTTTACGACAATTTTGGCGACAAAATGCAGCGCGAAGATGCCCTGGCATCACTTAAATTGTCGCCGGATTATAGATATCTCTTATTCTTTGGTTTTATTAGAGAATACAAAGGTTTAGATATTCTCCTTGAGGCTATGGGGGATCCCATACTGGATGATTTGCCTATAAAACTTATTGTAGCCGGTGAATTTTATTCCTCAGATGCCCCTTATATTAAAATAATAAGAGAAAAGGGGCTGGGTAACCGTGTAATCATGCACACCAATTTTATTCCAACAGAGCACGTGGCAGCACACTTTTGTGCCAGTGATCTTGTTGTGCAACCTTATAAAGATGCATCACAAAGTGGCGTTACACAAGTGGCATATCATTTTGGCATCCCCATGATCGTTACCAATGTTGGGGCTCTTCCCGAAATGGTTCCACATAATGTTGCCGGATTGGTCGTGAAGCCTGATGCAAAAAGTGTTGCCAATGCCATATTTAAGTTCTTTAATAAGGACCTGGGACCTGAGTTTAAAAAAGGAGTAGAAGCCCAGAAGAAGCGTTTCTCCTGGGCAAAGCTGGTAGAAGCAATATTCAAAGCCTCACAAGAAAAACCATAAAAAGGACCAATGATGTTGAAATGTCATGGTGGCAATACAATAAAGGTGTTTTTGGCTTTTTCGTTGGCTCTTGGGTGAGCAATGTTTAGAGAAGATTCTTTTAGCAGGCTTATATGTTGATGAGTCTGATGTCCTAAAACCCTTTGCATAGTCAAAATCATGTATTTAATACTATTCGCATGAATCAGCAAATGTTACGTGCCATAAAAGATTCCATCGTGGTTAAGGAAAAAATAGCAATGGATAGCATATTACTCTCAGCTATTGAATTGGCCACCTTGAAAATTATTGCATGTTTTCAGCAAAAAGGAAAAGTTCTTTTTTGTGGAAACGGCGGAAGTGCTGCCGATGCTCAACATCTGGCAGCAGAATTATCCGGTAGATTCTATTACGACCGTCCAGCTCTTCAGGCTGAAGCATTGCATGTAAATACTTCGTTTGTTACGGCTGTCGCAAACGATTATGGGTATCAACATGTTTTTTCTCGCATGGTGGAAGCCAGCGGACGAGAGGGCGACGTATTGGTGGCTTTATCTGCATCCGGTAATTCTGAAAATATGTGCCTGGCAATAGAAGCAGCAAAAAAATGCGGAATGCATGTAATTGGGTTTACCGGCCAAACAGGAGGCAAAATGGCTTCATTATGCGATATTACCCTAAAAATGCCCTCTTCTGATACTCCCCGCATTCAGGAAGCGCATATTTTAATTGGGCATATTATTTGCGAACAAATAGAAAAAAGTATTTTCCCGCGGCACTAACCCCGCTATGTTGACCATTATAAAAGCCCTTGTCTGAAATGACTCCTGATAAAACCTGGACACTTTTTCTTGATCGCGATGGTGTAATCAACACCAGAAAACCCGGTGCCTATGTATTATCCCGGGAGGATTTTTCCTGGACTGAAAAGGCACAGGAAAGCATTGCCTCCCTGTCTCAACTTTTTGGCAGAACCTTGGTGGTGACCAATCAGCAAGGCATAGGCAAAGGTCTGATGAGCGAAAATGATCTGATTCAGATACACCAAATGCTTCAGCTAGAGGTAGAAAAGGCCGGCGGTAAAATAGACCGAATATATCATTGTCCTGCTTTAAAAGAATCGAATAGTTTTTATCGTAAACCTATGCCTGGGATGGCTCTTTTGGCAAAAAAAGACTTCCCCGAGATAAATTTCAAAAAGGCAATTATGGTAGGAGATACCATCAGCGATATGATATTTGGCAAAAATCTGAACATGAAGACAGTCTTGATAGATACTGATAAAAAAAACATTTCAGATCATTATAAGCTTATTGATTTTGCCTTTCCTGATTTGAAAGCCTTCGCAGCTTTTGCCGCAAAGAAAAATAAATAAATTACGCTGAAAGTGATCCTGTATATTCTTCAGCTCATCAGGGAGTATTAATTAAACAAAACACTTTTTTAATACTTGAGTCATTTTCTTACATTTGTATACTAGCTAATCTAAAACTGATGGATCAAAAAAAATATATAATAACAGCCTTACTTCTATTTGCTTTTGTTTGTATAGGGTATTCACAGCAGGGAGAATACAATGTGAAAGATGAACAAGGAAGAAAACAAGGTGAATGGCGCGACTATTTTGCTTCGGGAAATCTTCGTTATGAAGGCACATTTAAAGATGATGAAGAAATCGGAGTGTTTAAATTCTACTATCCTGAAGGACAGTTGAGAGCCGAGCTTAACTATGAGCAAAATGAACAAGCTGTTAAAGCAACCTATTATCATCGCAACCAAGCCATATTGGGTGAAGGCTTTTTCGTTGATAAAAAGAAAGATGGTCTATGGAGGTTTTTTAATGATGATAAGGTTTTATTGATGGAAAACTATTATCAGGATGGCAAGAATCATGGGGTATGGAAAACGTATTACCTCGACCGAACGGTGGCTGAAACAATTACCTGGCACAAGGGCCAAAAGCAAGGGGTGTATGAAAAATATTTTGTGACAGGCAAGTTACAAATAAAAGCCCGTTATGAAAATGACGAGTTGAATGGTAGGTACCAGGTATTCTATGAAGAAGGGCAACCCAGGGTAACAGGCTTGTATTCCAATAATCTCAGTGATAAGCTTTGGACCTTTTACAGCAAGGATGGCAGCATACAGAAGAAGGTGTTGTTTGATCAGGGAGTAGTTTTAAATGAGGAAATCTTTATTGAAGTTGATGACCAGGCTATCCCTTTAAGACCTGGTCCCAGTATCCATGATGAACCATTTTAAGGTACGAACGGCTAATAATGGGAGGTAATAGTTCATATTTATATCTTTACTTGATGTTTCAAATCATTCATAATCTCAGCAACAGGAGAATTATATTCCCCCTGATTGTTTCCCTTATTTTCATGATTGCATGCGAATCGGGTGAGGGTGAGCCTGCCTATACCGGATATGAATATTTTGGCTTACAGCAAGGGAAATATGTTATTTATCAGGTCGATAGCATCCACTACGATGACTTTTTAGGAGAGGTTCTTGAATACCACTATCAAGTTAAAGAATGGAATAAGGAGTTGTTTACCGATTTGCAGGGACAGGAAAAAATGCGCATTGAGCGTTTTTACAGAGAAAATGAACAAGAGGCCTGGCAAATTAAAAACGTATGGACTGCCTTAGTCACTAAAACCCGTGCGTTGAAAACGGAAGATAATGTAACCTACGTCAAATTGGTTTTCCCCGCAAAAATGAACAACTACTGGGATGGAAACAGCTTTAATACCCTGCAGCATAAAGAATATAAAATCACCCAAATACACCAACCTTATCTCGAATTGGATTATTCTTTTGATTCAACACTTACTGTATTACAACAAGATTTCACTACATTAATTGGAGAAGACTACCAGTACGAGATTTATGCAACCGGTGTGGGAATGATTAGTAAAAAGTTTGTTTCTCTGGAAAAAGAAATTGATGGCAGTATAATACGCGGTGTAGACTATAGTTATCGATTGATTGAGTTTGGAAGTGAAGCAGAAGAATAGGGTAAAAACAAGCATTCAAACTTTATACCAGGCTCACAAATGCTAATTACATGATGTACAAAACTTTGTTTTTATTATTCATTTTGGCGTATGCGTCAGCAGTTGTTAAGGCTGAAGACGAAATAATGATTTGGGTTGAATTTAGTGATAAGAAGCACAACAATTATTCACTGAGCAAACCCCATGAATTCCTTACGCCTAAGGCCTTGGTAAGGAGACAAATACAAGGCATTCCCCTTGATGTATATGATCTACCGGTATCGCAAATTTATATTGATTCCCTTCTGTCAGATACCACCTTGCAGTTAATTTATACCAGCAGATGGTTTAATGGAGCTATGTTGAAAACCCAAAGTTCAACGGCTATCAATCGATTGGGAGAGTTTAACTTCATAAGCTTTACAGAAAGGGCCAAGGTTATAAGCAGAGATACGACTAAAAATTCTGCTTTACAGTCTCTGGTTCCTAAAATTGCTACCCCTCAGAATAGCATTAATGGTGCATTCCCTTCAGCATATCCCTTCCAGACGGATTATGGCGATTATGGGGCCACCAGGGGCCAGATTGAGATGCTCAACGGTCAATACTTGCACCAGGAAGGATATTGGGGTAGGGGAATGACCATTGCAGTGCTGGATGGCGGATATCGCTCTGTTGACACTCTGCAGGCTTTTCAGGACCTTTGGATCAATAATAATATTGTTGGGGTTCATGATTTTGTGGAATCTAAAGCTGAGTTGTATAAAGGGCATGCCCATGGTACATATGTATTATCTGTTATGGCTGCAAATATTCCGGATCAATATCTGGGTGTTGCTCCAGCAGCTTCTTATTGGCTGTTAAGAACAGAAGATGCTGCTTCAGAATATAGAATAGAAGAATACAACTGGTTGGCAGGTGCTGAATTTGCGGATAGTGTTGGTGCAGATATAATAAATTCGTCATTAGGTTATACCGTATTTGATGATGTAAGTCAAAACTATAGTTATGCTGATCTCGATGGTTCTACCGCCGTGGTGACCAGGGCAGCAAATATGGCCTTTAGCCGCGGAATGCTGGTGGTTAACAGCGCAGGAAATTATGGTACGCAAAGCTGGAAATATCTGGGGGCACCTGCTGATGGGCATGGCGTATTGGCAGTAGGTGGTACTGATAGCCAGGGAAATATTGCAAGCTTTAGTTCTTTAGGTCCCACGGCAGATGGAAGAATAAAACCACAGGTAGTGGCACAGGGGCAGGGCGTTTCGATCGTCAACTATCTCGGTACCGTGTCAACGGCCAATGGCACCTCATTCTCTTCTCCATTGATATCAGGTTTATCAGCATGCTTATGGCAACGTTTTCCCGAAGCAACTAATGTGGAGATAACCAATGCTATTATAAAAAGTGCTGACAGGTATTCATTACCTGATTCAGCATATGGATTTGGTATGGCTAACTTTTACATGGCAGCCAAGTTGCTCGAAGAACAATTGATCGACAGGGAATTCCTTAAGCTCGTCAGCAATCCGCTAATTCCCGAATCTGCAATAACTTTCTACGCCTATGAACAGGATCTGATCTCTATCGAAATGTTCAACAGCAGCGGGCAACGGGTTTGGTTGCAGGAAGAAATTGCTGTGTTCCCTGGTTTTAATGAAATCAAACCTTTTACCAATATTTCGTCCTTAGCATCCGGCATTTATCTGATACGGGTTAATTTTAAAAATAAAGCTGAATTTATTAAGTCCCTCAAACTTTAGGAGATTCCTTTTATTTCCATCGCATACATTTCTTAGAGCCTTACCATTTTATTGTTTAAGGCACAAATACCTTATACAGGGAGAAATTACATGGCTCCCCCTTTCCTAAGGCAAGCATCTTTATACCAAGTCCGTACTTAAACCGTATTTAAACCGTAAAATTACGGTTTAAATACGGTTTAAGTACGGACTTGGTACAGCCATGATAAAATGAACCATTCAGGTAGTAATTAAAAAAATGCTAATGATTGCTATAATCCATCAGAGCATTCTTCTGAGACCTTTTATTAGCTGATAGAAGGTCAAATGCTTTTATATCCTCTTAATTTACTTATAACCTGTTGATTACATGACATTGACAGTTCAGATACCTTGTTATATGAAACATATCACCACCTTAGCTAGGGTGAGAGTTATTTCATTCGATTCTCAGGGGGATATGTAAAGCCTGGCCAGGTTGCACTCGTGTTCTGTAAAAAATATTCCTTCGGTTATTGTTTTTGTTTGAAAAAACAGAGAAAGGGTGTAGGCAAAACGGCATTTGTAAACACACGGTGTATTGTCAGACCCTATAAGCATATATTGACAAATGTACTTTCTAGTAAGATGACGAAAATTCACTTAAGTAAACAATAAGTCTACCTATTTCACAGTTTACATTTGTACGATTATAAGGTACATTTGTAAACATTACAACATGTCACAATTGTTAACAATATTCTTAGAATGCACTGTATCAATTAAGTGTACATTTGTAAAATCTCTAAAATACAATTGTAAATATTTACTTTATTACACACTTATTATTTTCAACTGTAATTCTTAATATATAGCCATGCAAATTTTTAATACACATACATTCAGGATATTAAGACGTTATATTAAAGTTATACTTTAAATATATTGAATCATAAAGTCATTTAAGGGTAAAATTCGGTACCAGGATCAATTTCTAATCAGTTATCTGATAATAAGCCTGTATAATAGGCTGTATAAAGCATTACTTTAAAATATTTCAATTCACTTTTGCAAATTAAGTTTATTTTGTTAATTTTACAACTGTGTACGTCTAACTTTTTGCAATATTTCTTTATGTAAACAACAAAAATTCACAATGGTAAACAGGATTCGTGAAATTTTAAAACGCTATGACATCAATTCTTCCAGGCTTGCTGATGAGTTGGATGTTCCCCGATCTACGATATCTCATATATTATCAGAAAGGAATAAACCCAGCCTTGAATTTATCCAAAAGGTATTAGACCGGTTTCCTGAAATTGATACCGACTGGCTTTTAAAGGGCAAAGGCAGTATTCATGGAAAGGAAAAAGATTTGTTTTCAGAGTTGGAAAATCCGGTTATACCCAAATCTATTTTAGTGGATACTAAGCCGGATGAATTGCCTGCTGAGGATGAAATAAATCCCCCTGCTACCCGAGCTGAAGCTAAAGATTTAAATCTCACGAAGGAATATAGCCCATCGGATATGAGTAATGAGGCTGTAAAGCAGGAAATTACAGCAAAAAAAAACGATCTTAAAAAGATCGTTAGAATAATCACTTTTTATGAGGACAATACTTTTATGGAGTATTTTCCCTCTAATAAAGAAAATTAGAATCGCTCGAGCTGGCTAAAGAAAAAATCAGCTTCTAGGATAGCATTTTCCTTTGAGTCAGATCCATGCACTGCATTCTTCTGCATACTTTCGCCATAAAGAGATCTGATGGTTCCTTTTTCGGCTTTTTGCGAATCGGTTGCTCCAATAAGATTTCTGAAATCTTCTATAGCATTTTCCTTTTCAAGGATAATGGCAATAATAGGTCCGGAAGACATAAACTCCGTTAAGCCGTTATAAAAACCTTTTCCCTCATGCACCCTATAAAAGGCCTGCGCCTGTTCCAGGGTTATCTGCAGGTATTTCATAGCTTTTACTTTAAAACCTGCCTCTTGCATCATAGACAATATTGCTCCGGAATATCCCTTTCTTACCGCGTCAGGCTTAATCATGGTGAGTGTAAAATCTTCTGCCATAGTTATATTTAAATTAGTTTTGATGAAACAATAATATAAAATCTACTTTTCAGGCCTATTAATACTGCAAATACTCCATCTAACCGACTATAAAAATAATTAAATTGCAGGATTTAAACTATAATAAACCTTTTTTTTTAACTTTGTGTTGATATCAAAAATGAAAAGTATAAACATTTAATTCATTTGAAACAGCTTTGCAGCTTTTTTGTTTAAATAGATAGCGTAAATTGGATATTTCACCCATACATTCCCTAAAAAAAATCCTAGAAGATAAGACAAAGAAAATCGTTTTGGTTAGCCATGTTAACCCCGATGGTGATGCGGTAGGATCTTCTTTAGGATTTTATCTTTTTCTGAAGAATGATCTTCATGAAAATGTTGTTTCAATTCTGCCTGGCGGATTTCCATCTTTTTTAGCATGGCTGCCAGGGGCCGACAGCATAATTATCGCCGATAAGGAGAAAGAGAAAGCATGCTCAGCGCTTGAAAATGCCGATATAGTCTTTTGCCTGGATTTCAATGATACCGATCGCACAGCTGTGCTGGCCGACTCCTTTAAAAAGACAAAAGGAATAAAGATATTGATTGATCATCATCCTGACCCAAAAGACCAATTCGACTTTCGTATTTCAACAACCCAGGTTTCGTCAACCGCTGAACTCATTTACGAGGTTATTCTGGGTATGAATAAGCAGCATCTGATAGATCTAGATGTTGCTCAATGTCTTTATACCGGTATAGTTACCGATACGGGATCATTTAGTTATGCCTGCAACTATCCCCGTACTTATTATATTATAGGACATTTTATGAATCTGGGTTTAAATGGCGAGCAGATTCATCGTCAAATATATGATACCTACTCTGAAGACAGATTGCGCCTTTTGGGGCATAGTCTGAGTAAGAATCTGAAAGTTCTGGAAGAATATCATGCGGCCTATATCTTTCTTTACGCATCAGACCTTGAAAACTTCAATTATCAAGAAGGTGATTCAGAAGGAATTGTTAACTATGCCCTGAGTATTAAGGGGATTCACCTGGCTGCTATATTTATAGAACGGGAAGACCAGGTTAAGATCTCTTTTCGCTCTGAAGGAGAGGTAAATGTGAATGTGCTGGCCCGGAAGTATTACAGGGGTGGCGGGCATAAAAATGCAGCAGGAGGCAGTAGCAAAAAGTCTTTAGATAGCATCATGAATGAGTTTGAGGATATACTTAAGGAAATATCCAAAGACGATTTCAGGCTGTTGAAAGATGTATAGGATTATGCTTAACTTTGCGCATTAAAATATTACACAATATAGCAATCCCCGGGAGAATAAAATGGTGCATTTACCCAAAATACGAGTTGCAACTTTTATTGAAAGTATTTCTTTTATGATGAAAAGATCCTTATTCCATTTTGTAATTGTCCTTTCGTCCTTTCTTTTTGTTTTCTGTAGTAACAATGCAGGTAGGGAAAGAAATAAGGAAGAAAAGCCTGAAGCTATTGAGGAAAAGCTTTTAGGCGCCAATGCCATTTTGATAGATGCCGAAGACCAGGAAATTAAAGATTTCATTCAACGCCATGGCTGGGAGATGCAGGAAACAGGCTCAGGGCTTCGCTATATGATTTATGAGCAGGGAAGTGGTCCACAGGCCGAAAAAGATGATACAGCCATTTTTCATTATTCCTTGCGATTGATTACCGGCGATTTACTTTATTCCTCGGATGATCAGGAGGTGGCTGAATTTCGTATCGGCCATGGTGGGGTAGAAAGTGGTCTTGATGAAGGGATGCAATTGCTTAAAAAAGGAGATAAGGCGCGCTTTATATTACCTTCTCATTTGGCCCATGGTGTACCAGGGGATGGAGCCATGATTCCTCGCAGAGCTACCCTGATTTACGATGTTGAACTAATAGATCTAAATTAGCCCCACTTACGGAGTGAATTTTGCGTAAAAATTAATTTTAATTCTTTATTAATTAGATGTTTTATCTAACAATTTTAATCAAACTATCACACATGAAAAAAATTATTTTTCTTATTTCAGCCCTTACGCTGGTAGTCTTTCTCACCTCTTGCAAGGATAATGGTTATCAGCAAACAGAGAATGGACTAACCTATAAGTTTCATGAAAGCAACAAAGGCCCTAAACCTTCTATTGATAACATCGTGCAAATTGATTTTGCCTATCGTTATCCGGCTGATTCAGTATTCTTCCATAGCAATCAAACAGGTCCTGCCGGTTATATCAAGATTGAACCTTCAGGGTACCCAGGTGACATTTATGAAGCGCTACGAATGATGTCAAAAGGAGACAGTGCTTCTTTTATGTTTGATGCGCAGAATTTCTTCACCGTATCTGCAGGTTCACCAATGGTGCCGGATTTTATCGATCCTCAGGACAGTATTTATGTTGATATTGTCATGCATGATTTTTTCACTGAGGAAGATTATGAAGCTCATATGGAGGAGAAAAGAGAAGAAATGCTTCTGGAGCAGGAGGTTGCGGCAGCAAATGAGACAAAACTGCTTGAGCAATACCTTGAAGAAAATGAAATTACAGTGCAAGCCGAAGAGAGCGGGCTCGTAATTATTGTTACCGAGGAAGGTAATGGACCCGTGCCTAGTCCGGGACAAAAAGTAACTGTTCATTATACCGGTACATTGCTTGATGGAACTGTTTTTGATTCTTCTGTCGAACGAGACACACCTTTTGAATTTGTGGTGGGCCAGGGTCAGGTTATTAGAGGATGGGATGAAGCCTTTACAAAACTTCCCGTGGGTTCAGAAGCGAAATTAATAATCCCTTCACATCTGGCCTATGGCGATACTGATAGAGGTCCGGTCATTAAAGCTTTTTCTACCTTGATTTTTGATGTAGAATTACTGGATGTCGAATAATTCATTCCGTCTATAATTTGCTTTAAATTGTTTCATTACTTTCTGTCGGCATATATCTATAAATTTTAAGTCCGTATTATGAGAATCAAAGGTCTCAACCTAACCGCTGCATACAAACTCTCATTCGCTATTTTATTGGTAGGGTTAGTTATTATGCAATCATGCGGCATTACCAAAACTACAACTAAGCCGCAAGCTTATGAGATTCATGAATCCGGCATAGAATACCGCATCACATCTAAAGGAGATGGTGACAAACCCGCCATCAACGATCTTGTAAAGGTGCATTATACCCTTATGCTCGAAGATAGTACCGTAATTGACAGCAGTTATGAAAAAGGTGAACCTGTTTCTTTTAAGCTTGGCGCAGGTCAGGTAATTAAAGGATGGGATATAGCCTTAGCTTTGCTGAAAGAAGGTGATGAAGCAATTTTAAAAATACCCCCGGAGCTTGGTTATGGAAATCAACCTATGGGTGATATCCCAGCCAATTCGATGTTGTTGTTTGAGATCAAGGTAATTGAAGTAGTGGCTGCTCCCAAACCCTTTGCTCTTAATCATAATGCAGCCGTTGAAGAAACAAGCAGTGGTTTGAAATATACTGTTTTAGATAAGGGAAGGGGAACAAAACTACAGGCTGGAATGAAAGTAAAGGTTCATTATTCCGGTTTTTTCGAAGATATGACCCTGTTTGATTCCTCTTACGAAAGGGATGAACCCGTTGAACTTATCCTGGGAAGAGGCATGGTAATAAAAGGATGGGAAGAAGGTTTATCTTACCTTAGGGTAGGAGACAAGGCCCGTTTTTGGATACCTTATCAACTGGCCTACGGAGAACAAGGACGCGGACGTATACCTCCGAGAACGGATCTGATCTTTGATGTGGAAGTAATTGATGCTGCCCAAAGAATCAAAGCAAAACCATTCGATGTTATGGGTAAGGATACCTTAGAAACCCCATCCGGACTTAAATATATCATTGTTAAAGAAGGAAGAGGGGATTATCCCCAAAGCGGAAATGTGGTAAATGTACATTATTCGGGCTATCTTCCTGATGGAACCATCTTTGATTCATCTGTTGAACGTGAACAGCCCTTTCGGTTTGTTTTAGGACAAGGACAAGTTATTGCCGGTTGGGATCAGGGTATTGCCCTAATGCGTGCCAATTCAAAATACAGATTTATTGTTCCCTCACATCTGGCTTATGGAGATCGTGGAGCCGGGCCTATACCCTCAAATGCAACACTTATTTTTGATGTGGAACTTTTAGATATCGAAACAAATAAATAACCCTTTATGACTATAATGCAAATTACATGGGAAGTTAGTCCCGTTATTTTCTCTCTGGGACCACTTTCGGTGAGATGGTACGGATTATTCTGGGCTCTTTCTTTCTATCTCGGGTATGAAATAATTGCCAGGATTTTTAAAAAAGAAAATGTTGGTCAGGCCGAAATCGACAGCCTGCTGGTTCATATTGCCATTGGTAGTGTAGTAGGTGCCCGCCTGGGACATTGTTTTTTTTATGATTTCGAATATTATATTGCTAATCCAGTAGAAATACTTTATATCTGGCAAGGCGGTTTAGCAAGTCATGGCGGGGCTATAGGTATAATTATAGCCATGTATAGATATAATAAGAAAGTATCCAGCAAGCCTTTTTTCTGGACCGTAGACCGTTTGCTCATCGTTATCGCTCTTGGAGCTATGTTTATAAGAATGGGTAATCTGATGAACCATGAAATATATGGTTATGAAACGGATCAACCCTGGGGATTCAGATTTATCGAAAATGTACACGCATGGATGAGAGGAGCGGAGGCTGTGTTCACTAATCCTGTGCATCCAACCGCAATTTATGAAGGGACAGGCTATCTTTTGATCTTTACCTCGATGATGTGGATGTACTTTAAGAAAATAGATAAGCTATACGAAGGATTCTTGTCGGGGTATTTCCTGATTACACTTTTTGCCTGGAGATTCGTGGTAGAATTCTGGAAAGAACCGCAGGGTAGTCGCCCCGGAGATTTTGATTATGATGTGATGAACGCATTAGGTATAAATATGGGGCAAATACTGAGTATCCCTATGATTTTGCTGGGGTTTGGAGTGCTCTATTATGCTTATAAGCAAAAGAAGCCGGCCAAGTTGCCTTCATGATAGTAGAATATAGAAAAATACACGCTTCTTAAGCTTTATACAACAAAAACACGCTCGGTTGCTTATGCAAATCGGGCGTTTGTTTTTTCCATTGCCGAATGGTTAGAGTCTTTATCGATTCGTTTTCTGTAGTAATATTAGATGCTATGCAAAGCAACATTGCGTCGTTGCAGGAGCTAAGTATATCGGCCAACAGGGCATTATTTCGGAAGGGGGTTTCCATAAATATTTGGGTTTGATCCTTTTGAATAGCCCATTGCTGAACTTCCTTCAGCCTGCTTTGCCTTTCCCTTTTATCTACCGGCAGATAACCGTGAAAAGTAAAGTTTTGCCCATTGAACCCTGAAGAAATCAATGCCATGAGTATGGAATTAGGTCCCACAAGAGGAATCACTCTAATTCCTGATTCATGTGCCCGTTTAACTACTTTATTCCCGGGATCAGCAATACATGGGTTTCCTGCTTCTGATAGAATACCTATATTTTTACCCTTCAGAACATTCATTAAAAATCCGGGTATTTCATCCTGAGAAGTATGTTTATCAAGGGTATGAAAGATTACCTGGCTAAAATCCTTTGAATATCCTGTGCTTCGCAGAAACCGTCTTGCGGATCTAATATTTTCCACTATGAATTCGTCAAGCATGTTAACTACTTCTCTGTTATAGTGAGGAAGAAAATCTGCAGGACTTTCGTCTCCCAAACCTACTGGTACCAGATAGATACATCCGGTTTTTGATTTTGTATTATCCATTGTTTATTTGGTTTATTACCAGGGTAAGTTCTTTAGATCCACATTACCACCCGAAAAAATAACTACCACTGATTTCTTACTGAATACCTGTGGATGTTCTAAAATAACAGCCAGAGGCACAGCGGCGGATGGTTCAATAACTATTTTCATTCTTTCCCACACTAAAAACATTGCCCGTATGATACTATCTTCAGATGCAGTTAATATCGTAAAAACATTTTCCTGAATTATCGGCCAGGTCAGGCTTCCAAGTGAGGTTTTCAACCCATCGGCAATGGTTTGAGGATCTATAGAAGGAACCAGTTGCTGAACACGCAACGACTGCCAGGCGTCATTAGCCATGAGTGGTTCTGCAGCAATAACCCGGGTAGGCGAAGAGTACTGTTTAGCGGCCAAAATAGTCCCACTTAATAAACCTCCACCACCAACAGGACAGACGACGATATCGGGTTTGTCCTCCAGCTGAATTAATGTTTCATAAAAACAAGTAGCTTGTCCTTCTATTACATCAATATTGTTGTAGGGGTGTATGAATGTTGCTCCGGTTTCTTTCTGAATATGAAAAAGCGTCTTTTCTCTTGCTTCGAGAGTTGGTTTACAAAAGGTTATCTTCCCACCATACTCCTTTACAGCATTTATCTTAACCAGCGGGGCATTTTCAGGCATTACGATATATGCGTCTATATTGTGGTTTTGGGCTGCCAAAGCAAGCGCCTGGGCGTGATTCCCCGATGAGTGTGTACAAACTCCGCGAACAGAATCTGTTTTATCGAGTTTAAGAATTGCATTGGTAGCTCCACGGTATTTAAAAGCACCCGCCTTTTGAAAGTTTTCGCATTTAAAGAAAATGCGGGTGTTGGTTAGCTTGTCTATAGTACTGGAGGTTAATAGTGGTGTTTTTTTCACCTCGTTACCTATCCTTGCATATGCTTCCTCAATTCTCACTGACTCATGTAAGGAAATATTTTCCATGTTCTTAATGGTTTATTTGGATTGTGTTTTTGCCATTTCTTGAGCAATGAGTTCGCAAGCATTATCCAGCATCTCATAGACCTTATCAAACCCATCTTTCCCTCCATAATAAGGATCGGGGACTGATTTTGTTTGATTTGGAAATGCAATATCCAAAATCATTTTTACTTTTTGGGTCTCTTTTTGAGTATTGGCGAGAGCAACAATATCATCAAAATTCAACTCATCCATAGCATATATGCGGTCGAAATTACTAAAGTCATCAATGTTGAATTTTCTTGCTCTTTGATAAGTAATATCGATACCATTTTTTTTTGCTACGGCAATAGAGCGTAAATCAGGTTTTTCACCCACATGGTAAGCGGCTGTTCCGGCAGAATCAACGCTCGCCTGAAGGTTATATTTCCTTATTTTTTTACTCATTATACCTTCTGCCAGGGGAGATCTGCAAATATTTCCCAGGCAAACCATCAAAATCTTCATATTTAGCTATAATTATAGTAATGTCAATAGAGTAAAACTCAAAAAGCATTATTTTCGAGTATATTTATTTCATAAAAAACCCGGATTTCAAGAGAAAACCCGGGAGTAAATTTCATTTAGGTTTTTATCTCAACCTCTTATTTTTAATATATTATCGATTTCATCAAAATTCTTTTTAAAATCCCGATCGGTATCACAAAGGTTTTTAACCGTTTTACAGGCGTGAAGTACAGTAGCATGATCTTTCTTTCCCAATTTACTCCCAATTGATGCAAGAGAGTGTTTTGTATAAGACTTGGAGAAAAACATAGCCAGTTGTCTGGCTTGCACAATCTCTCTTTTTCTTGTACTTGAATTAATCTTATCTAAGGGTATATTGAAGTATTCACCAACGGTTTTTTGAATATGCTCAATGGTTATTTCTCTTGGTGTACTCTTTACGAATTTCTGTAATATATTGTTGGCAAGTTCTACATTGATTTCTTTTTTATTCATAGAAGACTGTGCCAGTATAGATATCATGGCACCTTCCATTTCCCTTACATTGGTATCGATGGTAGCAGCGATGAGATCTACTACGTTTTGGGGCATCTGAACGCCATCATTATACATCTTTTTCTGTAATATGGCCATTCTGGTTTCCAGGTCGGGCACTTGTAAATCAGCCGACAACCCCCATTTAAAGCGTGAAAGCAAGCGGGGTTCAATACCTTTCATCTCAACAGGAGGTTGATCAGATGTAATAATGATCTGTTTTCCATTTTGATGCAACTGATTGAAAATATGAAAAAAGACATCCTGTGTTTTTGGTTTGTTGGCTAAAGAATGGATATCATCAACGATCAAAACATCTATCATTTGATAGAAATGAATAAAGTCGTTCTGATTAGAATTTTTGACTGCATCAATGAATTGGTTTGTGAACTGTTCACAGGAGACATAAAGTACCGTTTTATCCGGGAAGTTATTTTTAACCTCGATACCAATAGCATGTGCCAGATGGGTTTTTCCCAAACCACTTGCGCTGTATATGAGCAGGGGATTAAAGGAAGTTTTACCCGGATTTTGGCCCACAGCAATACCTGCGCTTCGGGCGAGTCGATTGCAGTCTCCTTGCACAAAATTATCGAAATTATACGATTCGATTAATTGTGGGTGAATGTTTAGCTTTTTCAGTCCTGGTATTATAAAAGGATTTGGAACCGATTTACCATTATCTTTATTTAAATCGAGAGGCATAGTCACCGGAGGATTTTTCAATGCTTTTCTATTGAGGGTAGGGGCATTGACGGTGTATGGCTTACTGTGATTGTAAGCACTATCCATAACAATGCTATATTCTAAACGTCCATCAGTACCTAATTCCTTTTTTATTGTTTTGCGTAATAGCTCAATGTAATGTTCTTCTAACCATTCATAAAAAAACTGACTGGGAACCTGTATGGTCAATACGTTGTTAAATATTTTAATTGGTTTAATGGGGGCAAACCAAGTATTAAAACTATTTTGTGGTATATTATCCCTGATAACATTAAGGCATTTTAACCAAACTAACTCGTGCGTATTGTCCATCTCTTATTTAAAATTCAATGATTATCGGATTTATAATATAGTTTTTTCGGTTCAGGCTTGATTTACAGGAACATCATTTTGACATCAACTCCCTTTGAACTTGTGAACAAAATTTGGAAAAAAAAAGTGAATAAAAAAATTTTATACTACTTGATTTTTCAAAATATTATGTGTACTGGATTCGACTAAAGTTTCCTTCTTCTTTGGATTAAAGTAAAGGTCCATGCGCCCTAAACGAATACCTCCATACCCGGTTTGACCAATATAAACACTTTTGCCTACGGCGTTTGTTACCTTGGCAGGAATTTCTAAATGAGTATGAGTGTGTCCACCAATAATGATATCTGTATACCTTGTCTTGCTGGCAATTGTCTGGTCGCTAACCTTGTTTGACTCATATTCATAACCCAAATGGGAGAGGCAAATAATCGTATCACAGGATAATTCTTCCTTGAGTAAAATTTCAACCCTTTGCGATACCTGCACAGGGTCAAGATATTTGGTATTTCCTGAGAGATTTCTGCCTACTAAACCTTCAAGCTCAATACCGAGTCCATATACGCCTACTTTTATATCACCTTTTTGAAAGGTTTTATAGAAATGTGTTTTTTGATGAAGAGGAGTATGAGTAAAATCGTAGTTTGAAATAATAAACGGGAAATTTGCATGTGGTAAAACCTTGACAAAACCGTCCAGGCCATTATCAAACTCATGGTTTCCTATGGTGGCGGCATCATACCCCATTTGGGACATTAAAATAAGCTCAGGTTCACCACCATAAACATTAAAGTATGGTGTACCCTGAAAAATGTCACCTGCATCGAATAAAAGAACATGAGGGGTTGTTTGTCTGATGCTGTCGATCAGTGAAGCACGTCGAGCATAGCCACCCATATTTGGAAAATTAGGATCATTTGCAGGATAAGGGTCAATACGGCTATGGGTATCATTGGTATGAAGAATACACAGATGACTGACCTCTTCAGATTTTTGGGCAAAAAGAGGAATGCCGCTACCTAAGGCCATTCCACCGAGCAGAGCTGATTTAACAAATGAACGTCTGTTAATCTTTTGCATAATAAACTTATTTTATTGATTAACCACTTCTATTCTTTGATCCAGATCGGCTTGTATGGTTTCCCCCTCTGCATGCTTTTCTTTCATAAAATGAATTATGGCATCTCGCACACGCATTCCCAGCAACTCATAATTGATGGGTTGAAAGAAAAAATTCATTGAATCGCCTCCGCCGGCAAGATAATCAGAGGTAAGTACCTTGTAAGTTTTTGTAATGTCAAATTCCTGACCTTTGATAACAATGGTCTGCGGGTAATTGTTGGAAATTATTAGTTTCACACCTGATATAGGCATACCAGCAGATGATTCTGCCAAATATTGAAAAAGTTCAAAGGTTTTTTGGCCACTTAGCGTAATGACAACCATTTCGTTCTCGAAGGGTAGCAACTCATAAACTCTTGAATAGGTTATTTCACCCTTGGGTAATGGTACTCTTAATCCACCATAATTAAGCAGACAGAAATCAATGCTTCCACCATCCTGAGCTTGATATATTTCCTCGCCAACCTCCAAAACTAAATCAGCAACAAAGTTATTCAGTCTGCCTTCAGGAGTCCCTTTTTCCATTATATGCTCAGAATAAACCAACACACGGTTCATATCTTCTTCCAGGCTACTTCTGTAACGTTCAATTATAGAATCCTGAAGGGCATCTTTTTGCGGTACATTGAGGGTGTCCAGTAAAATGGTGTGACCAGAAATTTGTCTATCATGGGTGTGTTTTTTACATGCCAGGTTAAATAACAGCACAAAAAGACAGAAATATAGAACCCGATGACTTGTCATTTGTAGATTTGGTTTGGGAATTATTAAAAAACAATAATACTATTATTTATTCAATAAAACAATCATAAATTATAATTTACTTATGTTTTAACTCATGTTGGAATAGCCTCTTTTGGTCTACCTATTAACTTTTTTTGTCTAATGTATATGTTTACAAACCGTTACAGAAGGATTATATTATAAATTTTACAATGATAACTTAATTTAGCTTAAATTGTCGCCTTGTATGTTATAGATAACCCATACATAGAAGAGAAAGTATGATAAATGATATCGGATTCATTTCTTCGCACGGCAAAAACAATTTTGCAGGAAATGGCAAAATCATAAGAGATCTGTTCCAGGTTATGATCCTTAAGAATTTTCATCACATCATTCATTAAAGGATACTCAAAACTAATTTCATAGATTTCCTTGATCATCTTCTCAACAATCGTGTTGTTGCTCAAGGCATCCTGAGAAGCAGCTTTGTAAGCATTAATAAGCCCCCTGACACCCAATTTAACACCTCCAAAATATCTGATTACAACTATTAAGATATTGGTGAGTTCATGCGATAAAATCTGACCATAGATGGGTTTACCGGCTGTTCCTGATGGCTCACCATCATCGTTGATTCGAAAAGCATCTCTGGTTGGGCCTATTGCATAGGCATAGCAATGATGACGTGCATCATAATATTTTTTCCGGATTTCCAGTAAGTGTTGTTTTACTTCATTTTCATTTACTACCGGCAGGGCTATAGCTATAAACTTGCTCCCTTTGTCCTTGTAATTTCCTTCACTTTGTTCTTTTATTGTTTTATAGGTATCATCAAACATTATAGTTAGTTTTTTAATGTCTTGCTCTGTTTCAGGCAAGTGCTATAAATATGATTGTCAATAGGGCCAAAAGTATTCCTATCCAATTTCTAGCCAATAACTTTTCCTTGAATATGAGTAATCCAATGAGTGCGCCCATACTTACTACACTTACATTGAATACAGGAAAGAAAACAGAGCTTTCAAACCTGGCTATACTCCGAAGAAAAAACATAGTGGATAGAAAGTTGAATATTCCAAGGATAAATCCTGCGAGAATATTTTTAAATTTTATATTATTTGATGGTCTCGAAACTTGTGAAACCCATGCAACGGAACCTATAATGAGCGAAAACAAAAAGATAGTCCCCAAAAACAACAGGTATTCTTCTCCAACATGAAATTTTTGTGCATGTTTCATAACACTGTCATTGCCTCCAGTACCTAAAAAAAGCAGCAAGGGTAATAATGCATACCGTGTGTTGGTATTTTCTTTATGTCGGCCCGAGAAGATAAGATAAAATGCCGGAAATGCCATTAAGATTCCTACTGCTTTGAGAAAGCTGAGACTATCGCCATAAAATATAATACCTATCCCAACAGGTATAATCACCGACATTTTGCTCGATACTGCTGTAATGGCTACTCCGGCTTTTTGGGCTGAATGAGCAAAAACAAAAAATACCAGAATAAATAAAAAGCCATTAACTATAGCCCAAATAAACCAGGGTTTATAAACTAGATTTATCAAAGAAAAGGTTCCATCAAAAGCCAGTAAAGATAATATTGCTGCAACCAGGTAATTGAATATTATAGCCTGTAAATTATCAATTTTCAGTAGGCTGAATATCCTGAAAGTTATGATTATACATGATGAAAAGAAGACAGCGAGAACAATGTTAATCATAAGTATACATTAAATCTAAACCTGATTCGCAGGATTCTTTATCCAATAAAGAATTTCTTGTCCAATAAAAACCTGTGAGAAATTGTTTTGAGGAAGGGTAGGGGCTCTTAATCCTTTTTCAAAAAACTTATTACCCTGGAATATGCGGGCTTCGTCCCACAATCCTTTACTGATAAAAGCAGTTAGCAATTTTTGTCCCCCTTCTATAATGATGGATTGAATATTATGCTCGTAGAGTTTCCTTAATATTCTTTCAACAAACAGGGGATTCGAAAAATCTGCAGATACCCAATGGGTTTGACCTTCAATTTTGTCAATATTCTGGTTAAAAACAATGGTTTTTTGAGTGTCATCAAACAAGTGCAGGGATGATGAAAGGGTCAGGTTTTCATCCAAAACGATTCTTATAGGTTGTGGACCAAACCAGTCTCTTACATTAAGCTTTGGATTGTCTTTGAGAGCTGTAATAGTACCTACCATTATGGCATGTTCTTCTGTACGCCATTTGTGCACCAGCATACGAAGTTTTTCTGAGGTAATCCATGTTGGTCTGGCCGGGGTTCCTGGAAGCCTTTCAATATCTATAAAAGCATCTGCTGTTTGAGCCCACTTTAGGATTATATAGGGTCTTTTTTTTTGATGAAAGGTAAAAAACCTTTTGTTTAGAAGTATAGCTTTAGATTTTAATACTCCTACCGTTGCTTCAATTCCATGATTTTGCAGTCGGGCAATGCCTTTACCTGAAACAGCATCAAAAGGATCTTCACATGCTATAACTACACGAGGTATTTTATGCTTAATAATCAAATCGGTACAAGGAGGTGTTTTACCCTGATGGCAACAGGGTTCAAGGCTAACATATATCGTGGATAGGGGCAATAAACCTTTATTTCTAACCGCACCAATAGCATTTACTTCCGCATGAGCTTTTCCATATTGACTATGATATCCTTCACCAATGATCTGACCCTGGTATACTACTACGCTACCTACCATAGGATTGGGAGCTACTTTACCCAAGCCGTTTTTTGCCAATTCAAGGCAGCGCAACATATAATTTTCGTGAATATCCATTCAGGTAAAAGAAATAAAAGTTATACAATAGTCTGTCTTCTCCTTTGATCATAAGTATTAACCTACACTCATTTTGCTGATTCCTCAGCAAGTTTCATAAAATAAAAATGGCCTTATAAATTAATATAAAGACCAAAATTACAATTTTATGTCAGAAATAAAGCGTAGGCAAAGTCTTTTCAGGATCCTTGTTGCATTCGCATTGATATATCCTTGATAAATTCTTTATGCATTTCTCTCAGAACGAGTATGATAAACCTGGAATCTTCATCAAGCTCTTTACAAAGATTTTCTATTTCGGCTATATTGTTGTCAGATTTTGACAATTCCTGAATGCGTGAAATTTTATCGGAAACTTCACTGAAGCCCATATAACTATAGCCTGGTTTGATTTTGTGCACAAGCTTATCGAGCAATGCCAAATCCTGGTCAAAAAATGCTTCATTAATGCCTACAATGGTTCTGGGGATTTCCTTCAGAAATTTCGAGATCAATGCCAGTATCCCTTCGGTATCTTCATCAAAAATATCGGTCAGAGCTTTCCGTATCCTAAGTTTATACTTTTCTGTACTGTAAAGATTGGAGGAATCTGCATTTTCAGGCTCTTGCTTCTTCTCTATAAAAGTCTTCTTTACATTGCTTACGGCCAAAACAATCTTTTCATAAATGATACCTTGGTCAGAGGGTTTCGTAATAAAATCATTCATCCCAGCTTCTTTCACCCGCTGCCTGGTTTCAGAAGTTACATCTGCCGTAAGAGCCAGTATGGGAACTTCATGATTTCTCACCTTCGAATTTGGGTCACGAACAAGGGTAGCTGCCTCATAGCCGTTCAACTCGGGCATATGTAAGTCCATTAATACCACATTGTAATCATTTTTCTCCAGCTTTTCTATCGCTTCTCTACCATTGTGGGCAATCTCAAGGTCGGCATGCCATTTCTCAAGGATTCGACGCATTACAAACTGATTCATCCGGTCGTCTTCAACCAGAAGAATCTTTATGCCTTTGATATCACGCATCCGTTGTGATACCTTGTTCATATCAGGAAGATAGGCTTTGTCGCTGATCTGGTAATTAAGGGCAAACCAGAAAGTAGAGCCCATTCCCTCAATGCTTTTCAACCCAATAGTGCCTTGCTGCAATTCAACCAGCTTCTTGCTTATAGATAAACCCAGGCCTGTACCACCATATTTTCTGGTTGTATCACTTTCTGCCTGAGTAAAGCTTTGGAACAGCAAACCTTGTTTTTCCAGGGGTATGCCTCTACCTGTATCCGAAACGGAAAATCGCACTTCAACTTTTTCGGTATTTAGCTTTAATAACTTTACTTGCACATCAATATGGCCTTCTTCAGTAAATTTTACTGCATTGCTAAGCAAATTGAGCAATATCTGACGCAGGCGTGAGGGATCTCCTTTAAGAACAGCAGGCAAATTAGAATCTATTTCGGTATTGATTTCAATATTCTTTTCTTTAGCCTTAAAATCAATTGTTTTAACACATTCACTGACAAGGGTAACCACGTCAAAGTCGATCTCTTCAAGGCTAACTTTTCCGGCCTCCAGCTTTGAAAAATCGAGAACATCATTGATAACACCCAACAAGTGATCCGAAGAAAACTTAATGGATTCCATATATTTCATTTGTTCGGCAGAAAGATTGCCACCGTCAAGGATTAGATCAGTCAAACCAACAATTGCATTTAACGGTGTACGAATCTCATGGCTCACATTGGAAACAAAAAATGACTTGACGCGGTTTGCTTCTTCGGCTATTTCTTTGGCTTTCTTGAGCTCCATTTCGATTTTTCTGCGCTCAGTTATGTCAAATACCAGGCAGTAATTAAGCTCTGATGTTCCTACCTTAATCAAGCTGGTATAGATCTCAACATCTCGCAGCGTATCGTCAGCAAGCTTATGCTTTAGATAGTAGTGCTCTCTGTGTTCTTGTTTAGCCTGTTGTTTTTCCTTTTCTATTTCCTGGGCCGACATTACATTGATATCATCAATATTCATGCTCAACAGCGTATCTTTGGGAAAGCCATAATAATTTATTGCTGCCTGATTAGCATTTTCTATGCTGCCGGTTTCCGGATCTACAATCAGCATAGTAGCCGAATTTTTTGAAAAGAAATTTTTATAGCGAGATTCGCTTTCGGATAATCTTTCCTCCGTTATTTTTCGCTCCGTAATATCTATAGCTGTTGCCAAAACAGCGGGTTGGTTATCAAAATCGATTGATCTGGTGGATAAGTCAATCCATAGATTACTCCTGGATTTAGTGATAATCTGAAACTCTCCTCTGAAATTAAAGCTGTCTTTTTCTAAGCAAACTTTTTCATTGTTGACATTATTAAAACTGCTTGGATGAATCAATTGCCATACTTCCATCTGTAGTAACTCCTCCTGCGAATAACCAGTAAGGTTTACTAGAGAAGAGTTGACATAGCGAAGTTTGAAATTTTGAAATATCATTATGGCTGAAGGATTTGCCTCCAACAAAGTTTTGAACCTTCTTTCAGTATTTTGATATTCTTTTCTTGATTTCCCGGCTCTCACCAACAAAACACCCAAAATGGCCATACATAAAAAAAGCAATACTATTGTAACTAAAAAGTTCCGTATCAGAAATGGCGAATAGTGGGGCGAGGAATTAGCGGCACTATTTATATCTGCTGAAGTTAAATGGGATGAAATGCGAGTGGAAGGGATATAATCTGTTTTACCTATCAAAGCAGTGCTATATGATTGATCAGCGGGCAAAACATATACTTCCCATTCAGTAGGGGCTAAATTATTTTTCTTTGTCTCGCTGTTTACTACTGGTATTACTTCGGGAGGACCTGAAGCGCTAACTAATTGTACTATTGTACTTAGCAGTAAAATCAGAACAAGAGAAAAGATTGTTATAAATAAGACGAATAACCTTTTCACCTTTTGTTGGTTTTTTCAAAAAGCAGCTGACTAAAAGCCGTTTTTTGTGTTTGTGTTGTCGGAATTCATTGACGAAAAATTATCAACGGCACAAATATAAAAATTAAAAACCAATTTGCAAGGGTGAATTTGTTAGATATATGGTATTTATTTTTCGATTAAGCGCATTTATTTGCTTTAGGGACTGTAAATCAACTATATGCTGGTTAATATTTTTTTTAATATTTTTCAACAAATATTTAATTTTTATTTAGACTTGATATAAATTACTCATCTAAATCCTTTGTTCAGTTCAGATTGCAAATATTTTATACCTTATTCTCCATTATAGAATAAAGGGGAATAATCATGCAGAATTATTTTCAGGATATATTAAAATCCCAAAATAAATCAGATAAATTCCAGGGATACCTCTTTGAGAAATTTCTCTTCCAGTAATGATGAAAGTTTTTTTGCAACACTTCTTCGTATTTCCAATTCTACAGGTAAATTTGGATCCTGATGGGCAACATTAATAGCTGTACCTATACATAAATTTATTTCATCACTCTCTAACAATAACTTTATAATAGAATCGGCGGGTCCGTTTCCCAGTTCTGTGCGTTCATTATACTTTTCCAGTATACTTGTCACCTTACTTAGGGTAAGTATTCCTTCTGAAGCCAAATCTATTCCTGCCATTTTTGATAGCGGAGGTAAATCAGGGTCATTAAATTCGAGCGTATCTTCCACTTCAAGATTTAACCCACGTGCAATTATATCTACTGTAGTACCCCCTGACAATATCTTTTTCCCCTTAAAATCCCGAACTTTATTCACCAGATATTCATCTTTCTTTTGATCAAAGGGAGGCCCTGAACATAACAACAGCTTTCTGGGCTCTCTTAAATATATCACAACACTGCTGATATCGTCCTTAGATTGGTATTCATCGTTGGCGTGTGCTCTGTTAACGATTAAAGAAGCCAGTTTAGCTGCAGAGATATCAATTTTATCTTTCACTTTCTGTTTTACAAGATCGCGGGTGTTTTCGATACCAAACCCCAGAAGATATTTACCTTTGCCTAAGCCGGATTGGGTAATACCATCGCTTAGCATAACCATCCGATCCTCCTTGAGTGCCTTAAAGGTGCAAGCCTTTATTTCCTTGTCATTGTTTACTTCAGAATCCAGTTTTATCGTATGCCAATGAGGAGAGAAAAATTCGTCGTCTCTCATTATAATACATTCGGGGTTATCGTAATTAATGATAGTGGTTTGACCATTGTCTTCTATATCAATAATGGTAAAGGTGGAATAGCTGATTTTTCTTTCACTGCATACGGGCAATGTATTCATAATAATTTCAGCAATCTTATGCACATCTTTATGCTCTACAGTAAAATTCAGCGCCATGGTAGCGGTGAGGGTAGCCAACAGATTGGCTTTTACACCGTGACCCATACCATCAGACAATACTACTATTGTCCGGTTCTCTTCCTTTACTTTTTTCGACAAAAACACATCCCCACATATTCTTTCTCCAATATGGCTTTTTTGATATACACCAACCTCGATATAAAATGAACTATCCATAAAATCTATTTACAACGCCAAAAGTTTATTGTTTCCCCACCATGCTTGTTTTACAAAAAGCTTATGATTATTGAGAATAATTATTCTTGTTTTTTAATCTTTTTATAGGTCTCTATAATTGAGTTAAGCATTTTTTCGGATTTTGAAGCACCTTCTCCCAGGGAGAAAGCTATTTGCTGAACCATCTTAAGATTTTCATCAATCACCTCACTAACCCTGTTAATTATTTCTTCCTGTCTTACTTCTGCCACATACATATCTCTAAATACGGCACCCACTATTTTATTGGGTTTTAGCGAAAAGACACTGATATTGAGCAAGCCTTCGCTAAAGTTAACGTCGCGTCCGGTTATATTTTCATCCTTTTGTAATACATAACTGAAAAGGTTATAGATATTGTAGGGGAGAAGAGTTTTAAGGTCAGCACCTATAAGACCGGGTATTACTTCATTGATCAGCTCTGCCTCTTCTCCAAGGACATCGATAAAGGCTTTGTTAGATTCAATAACTTTAAGTTTATCATCAACGATAACAGCTGCAGAAGGCAGATTTTGCAATAATGAGGAAATGGTTTCTGATTTAGTTTTAATCTTTTGGTATTCAGTTTTTAAAAGCCTTTCATTCTCCTCCAGCTCCTGTTGCTGCTTTCGTAGTTTTTCATTATTTGTTTTGATGGTCTTGATATAGTCCTGCTTGCTCT
>JBEPXC010000019.1:0-29569 GCA_041642035.1 Sphingobacteriia bacterium | reverse complement strand
CCCATTATTCCTGGCATTAAACCCATCAGCACCAAGGATCATATTTGTGTATTGCCCAAGGTTTTTAATCTTACCCTACCCTCTGATCTGGTGAAGGAGGTTAAAAAATGCAACGACAACAAACAGGTACGTGAGCTGGGTATAGAATGGACCACCCATCAAATACGCGAACTTATTGGGCACGGGCATAATTTTGTCCATATCTATACGATGGGCAAAGCCGACCATATCGTAAGGATATCTGAAAACGTTTTGTAGCACAATGGATTGCTAAAGGATTATTATCCTGGATTAAATTCATCAAAAACAATTGAAATGACGAAATATTTGCAACTAAAAGAAATACTCAAAGAGAGAATACTCGTGCTCGATGGTGCCATGGGAACTATGATTCAGCGCCATAAGCTCCAGGAGGAAGATTACAGAGGAGAGCGCTTTGCAGATATATCGCAAAGAGTAAAAGGCAATAACGACTTGCTTTCCATTACGCAACCCGCTATCATCCAACAGATTTATGAGGCTTATCTGGAAGCCGGAGCAGATATTATTGAAACCAATACCTTCAACTCCACCTCCATCTCCATGCAGGATTACAACATGGATGATCTGGCCTATGAGCTAAATGTCGCCGGTGCCAGACTGGCAAGAAAAGCATGTGATAAATACACGGCACTCAATCCTTCCAGACCACGCTTTGTAGCCGGATCTCTGGGACCAACCAATAAAACAGCATCACTCTCCCCCGATGTAAGCAGTCCTGCCTACAGGGGAATAACCTTCGATCAGCTGAAAGAAGCCTATTACGAGCAAATAGGCGGACTAATGGAAGGTGGTGTCGATTTACTTTTGGTTGAAACGGTATTTGACACCCTCAACGCCAAAGCGGCCCTGATGGCCATCAGCCAATATCAGGACGAGAAAAACATCAAAATCCCTGTTATGGTATCAGGTACAATAACGGATGCCAGTGGAAGAACCCTCTCCGGACAAACCACCGAAGCATTCCTTACCTCGGTGTCGCATATGGACTTGCTCAGCATAGGACTCAACTGTGCCCTGGGTGCAGCTCAACTTAAACCTTTTCTTGAAATACTAAGCCAAAAGGCCTCATTTGCAGTGAGTGCCCACCCCAATGCAGGCCTGCCCAATCAATTCGGGCAATACGACCAGTCGCCACAAATCATGGCCGATGTCATTGAAGATTTTCTTAAAGACGGGCTCGTCAACATCATTGGAGGATGTTGTGGCACTACGCCTGAACATATTAAAAATATAGCCAAACTGGCAGCCCTGTACCCACCCAGGGCAATTCCTGCACCCTCCACCAATACCTTTTTGAGTGGTCTGGAACATCTGGAATTAAGAGCCGATTCCAATTTTGTAAACATAGGCGAACGTACCAATGTGGCGGGTTCCAAAAAGTTCGCCCGTCTGATAAAGGATGAAAAATACGAAGAAGCACTTAGCGTGGCGCTGGAGCAGGTAGAAAACGGAGCTCAGATCATCGATGTATGCATGGATGATGCCATGATAGATGCCCCCAAAGCGATGACCACCTTCCTGAACTATATCGCTGCAGAGCCTGATATATCCAGGGTTCCCCTTATGATTGACTCATCCAAATGGGAAGTCATTGAAGCCGGGTTAAAATGTGTGCAGGGCAAATCTATTGTCAACTCCATCAGTATGAAGGAAGGAGAAGCTGAATTTCTTCGGCAGGCCAAGCTGGTAAAGCAATATGGTGCTGCCGTGGTAGTTATGCTCTTTGATGAAAAAGGCCAGGCCGATACCTACGAGAGAAAGATTCAAATTGCTCAAAGAGCTTACACTTTGCTTACTGAAAACATTGCTTTCCCACCCCAGAATATCATCTTCGACCCCAATGTGCTTGCCATTGCCACGGGTATCGAAGAACACAACAGCTATGCTCTCGACTATATCCGTGCCTGCACCTGGATCAGGGAAAATCTCCCCCATGTCCACATCAGTGGTGGCGTTAGCAATTTATCTTTTTCCTTCCGCGGTAACAACATCATCAGGGAAGCATTACATTCTGCCTTTTTATACCATGCCATAAAAGCAGGAATGGATATGGGTATCGTAAATCCCTCCATGCTGCAGGTATACGATGAAATACCCCCTGAATTGTTGCGGCTGGTAGAAGATGCCATACTCTACCGCAGAAAGGATGCAACCGAGCGGCTGCTCTTGTATGCAGAGAAAGTGAAAGATCAGCAGGAAAACAGAAAAGAAGAGAAGGATAAAAATGCCTGGCGTAAGCTTGAAATCAGAGAACGGTTAACGCATTCGCTGGTAAAGGGAAAGGATGAGTTTATAGAGCAGGACGTTGAAGAAATGCGCAGCCAGATGACCAAAGCCCTGGAGGTAATTGAAGGGCCTTTGATGGATGGAATGAATAAGGTGGGCGATCTTTTCGGTGATGGTAAAATGTTTCTCCCGCAGGTGGTGAAGAGTGCCCGCGTGATGAAAAAAGCAGTAGCCTACCTTACACCTTTTATAGAACAGGAGAAGGCGCTTCACGGCGATGTTTCCAGTGCCGGCAAGGTATTACTGGCTACAGTAAAAGGCGATGTGCATGATATAGGCAAAAATATTGTGGGAGTTGTCCTGGCTTGCAACGGCTATGAAATCATTGACCTGGGTGTAATGGTTCCTACCGAAAAAATATTACAGGAGGCTCGTGACCAGAAGGTGGATATCATCGGATTGAGCGGCCTGATTACCCCTTCTCTGGATGAGATGGTAACGGTAGCCTCAGAGATGAAAAAGCAAAACTTCACTACTCCCTTGCTCATTGGCGGTGCTACAACCAGCGTTTTACATACAGCCGTCAAAATTTCCCCGTCTTATGATCATGGAGTCATTCATGTAAAAGATGCCTCGCGTGCGGCTAAGGTTTGCAGCGAACTCTTTTCTGATCACAGGCAGGAATATATTGATAAAACCAACCAAAGCTATCAGGAGTTGGTTGATGAATACAACCAGCGAAATGCTGATAAGCAATACCTGGATATGCAACAGGCCCGCAAGAAAAAGTTTCCTTACCTTCCTGAAAAAGCTAACATAGTAAAGCCTGCACTTCCTGGCATTCATGTCTTCGACCATTATTCCCTTGAGGAGGTTGCTGAATATATCGACTGGACATTCTTTTTCTACGGATGGGAAATCAAAGGTAAGTATCCACAGGTATTGAAAGACCCTGTTAAAGGTGATGAAGCCAATAAGCTATTTGAGGACGCAAAGAAGATGCTTGAGCGATTTTACCAGGATGGCTCTCTTTGGGCAGAGGGTGTAACCGGATTTTTTCCTGCCAACAGTGAGGATGAAGATATCATCATCTATGAAGACGACGCACGTGAAAAAGAAAAAATGCGCTTTAACTTTTTGCGTATACAGGAAATTAAGGAAGAACCCGGCAAGTACAACCTTTCTCTGGCTGATTATTTAGCCCCAAAGGACAGCGGAGTGGACGATTACCTGGGTGCATTTGTCGTCAGCATCCATGGTGCAGATGAACTGGCCGAGAAATACAAACAAGAGAAAGATGATTACAACAGCATCATGACCAAAATGCTGGCTGATCGTTTGGCTGAAGCCTTTGCCGAATTGCTGCACGAGAAAGTACGCAAACAGCTCTGGGGATATGATCAGCGGGAAAAACTGAGTCTGGATGAAATGCTAAAGGAACGTTATGAAGGCATTCGCCCGGCCTGTGGGTATCCTGCCTGTCCGGAGCATAGCGAAAAGCTCAAGCTGTTCTCACTTATTGAAGCCGAAAAAAATGCAGGTACAAGCTTAACCGAAGGTTTTAGTATGTTGCCTGGTGCATCGGTTTCGGGTTGGTATTTTGCACATCCACACGCCCGATACTTCAACCTGGGAAAAATCAATAAAGAACAAGTTGAGTTATATGCTGCCAAAAAAGGCTTATCCCTTACAGAAGCAGAGAAATTATTGAGGCCCAACCTGTCTTATTAACCGATATTTGCTGCAAGGAAGAAATCTTACAAAGACACAAATCGCGACATTGGTTTGCAAAAACTCTTATTATCTTTGCGCAAAATTAAACAATGGCAATAAGCAAGAAAAACAGAAAATTACTCTACAATCAGGTACTGGAAAACCTCACCATTACCGGCGTGGCAGCAGAAGGCAAAGCCATTGCCCGGCACGACGAACTGGTGGTTTTCGTCAACTATGGTGCCCCGGGAGATGTAGTTGATGCAAGGGTAAAAAAAGTAGAGCGCAGACACCTGATAGCCGAAATCATTAAATTTCACCATAAGTCCTATCTGAGAGAAGAACCATTCTGTGAGCATTTCGGTATATGTGGAGGCTGCAAATGGCAACATCTGCAATACAGTGAACAGCTAAAAACCAAGCAGCAACAGGTTACAGATAGTCTTAAAAGAATTGGTAAGGTCGACTATGATTATCAATTGATTCCTATTGCCGGTTCAGCTAAGACACAGTATTACCGGAATAAGCTGGAATATACCTTTGCCGACCGCAGATGGTTTACACAGGATGAAATTAACAGCGAAGAGAAATTTGAGCATCCCCAGGCCCTGGGCTTTCATGTTCCCGGCTTTTTCGACAAAGTGCTTGACATCAACAAGTGCTGGTTGCAACCCGAACCCACCAATCATATCAGAAAAGCGGTAAAAGCATTTGCCATAGAAAACGATATCTCCTTCTTCAATTTCAGAGAACATACCGGCATGTTGCGAAACATCATCATCCGCAACAATGGAAAGGGAGAGTTTATGGTAATTTTAGTCTGCACCTCAGATGATGAAGAAAAAAGAACCCTTCTGTTGGAATATATAAAGAACCACTTTCCCGAGGTTGTTTCGCTGCACTATATGATCAACGATAAGAAAAACAGTAGCGTGGGAGATCTGGACGCTGTATTGTTTTATGGCACACCCTGGCTTACCGAAGAAATGGAGGGATTGCAATTTAAGGTAGGTCCCCGGTCGTTTTATCAAACCAACAGCGAGCAAGCGTATGAGCTCTATAAAATAGCTCGGGATTTTGCCGGCCTCGATGGTTCAGAGCTGGTGTACGACCTTTATACAGGCACGGGTACCATAGCTATATTTGTGGCCAAAAGGGCTTTAAAAGTGGTTGGTATTGAATATGTGGAGGAAGCCGTTGCCCATGCCCTTGATAATGCTGCCTTGAATGGTCTGACCAATTTAAGTTTCACTTCAGGCGATATGGCCAAGGTTCTCACCGAAGATTTTTTTCTTGAAAACGGACAACCCGATGTAATCATTACCGATCCACCACGGGCAGGTATGCATCCCGATGTTACGCATCGCCTGCTGCGCAGCAATGCCCACAGAATTGTATATGTAAGCTGCAATCCGGCCACTCAGGCCCGCGACATAGAATTGCTTTCATCAGCCTATAAAGTAACCAAAGTGCAGGCCGTAGATATGTTTCCCCACACACAGCATGTAGAGAGCGTTGTGCTGTTGGAACTGATCAAATAGATCCTATTGGTCAAATAAAAAAGCACGTAAGAACAAGTCTGCAACTGTCTTACGTGCTTTTCACTTCTTTTACGTCTGTTATTTCAACGCCAGGGCTTCAATAATTTTTTTCTCAATTTCTTCGGCCAGTTCGGGATTATCAATCAGGAGATTCTTAACAGCATCTCTGCCTTGTCCCAGCTTGGTATCACCGTAGCTAAACCATGATCCTGCCTTTTTAACAATATTATAATCCACGGCAAGATCTATAATTTCACCTGTCTTCGAAATTCCTTCACCATATACGATGTCAAATTCAGCCTGACGGAATGGTGGTGCAAGTTTGTTTTTTACTACTTTTACACGCGCACGGTTACCTGTAACGCTGTCGCCTTCTTTGATCTGAGAGATGCGCCTGATGTCTAAACGAACTGAAGAGTAGAATTTCAGTGCATTTCCTCCTGTGGTCGTTTCGGGATTGCCAAACATCACCCCTATTTTCTCGCGCAACTGGTTGATGAAGATACAGCAAGAGCCGGTCTTGTTGATGGTTCCCGCAAGTTTTCTCAAAGCCTGCGACATGAGTCTGGCCTGCAAACCCATTTTGCTATCGCCCATTTCGCCTTCGATCTCACTTTTAGGAGTAAGAGCAGCCACAGAGTCGATTACGATGATGTCGATAGCACCTGAGCGGATAAGATTCTCGGTAATTTCTAATGCCTGTTCACCGTTGTCTGGTTGTGAAACAAATAGGTTATCGATGTCGACCCCAAGTTTCTTGGCATAGCTGCTGTCGAAAGCATGCTCCGCATCTATAAATGCAGCTATCCCACCGGCCTTTTGCGCCTGGGCAATAGCATGAATGGCGAGGGTGGTTTTACCCGATGATTCAGGACCATAAATCTCTACTATACGCCCCCGTGGAAATCCGCCAATACCCAACGCATGATCCAGTGAAATGCTACCAGATGAAATACAGCCTATGGCTACGGCAGGTGAATCGCCAAGTTTCATCACTGTGCCCTTGCCATAAGATTTCTCTATCTTATCCAGGGTAAGCTGCAAGGCCTTGAGCTTCTCAACGTTTACATTTTTTTCTTTGTCCTTTTCTTTCTCTTTGCTCATAATTTCAGGATTGTTATATTATACTCGTTAATATATGCGATAAATTTAATAAATTTCAATCAACAGCAAGCAAATTTACCATATAAATTTTTAATATCTGGATCCATTGCACTAAATATTCCCTTTCATTTTCAAAATCTATCTTTATTGCCGAAGGGACACACCCATCCGGCCAAAGTAGGTATCTTATTAAGTTTATTCTACCAGTATAAAATCACTTTTAAGTATGTATATCGCATATCCCCGTGCAGGAGCAGAAACCCTGACTCTTCCGTTAAAATCTACCATGGTTGTTTGTTCGGGATGAAAAGCATTGACCAGCTCTGCTCCTATCCAGGGAGTAAATCCTGCGGGGGTAGCATCTACCCACAGCTCTTTCTCCCGCGGGCTATTGTTGATCACAATGATCGCCCCGTCTTTGCTTTGGTTACCCTGCCGGCGGGCCACGTAGATGTTGGAAATGTTTTCTGTAGGCTGAGGATTGCCTGTTTGGCTGAGCACCTCCAGTTTGCCACCCAAATAAGTCCTGCGAATATAAGACAGTTTGCGGATTTCTTCAGCCACCTGTGCAGGAATTTCCTGTGTAATGCTCCGCTCGGCCATATCCTCAAGGGTAACCCCATATAGGTGAGGATAAAACAAACAAGGCCGCCCTTCATGGGTGAGCATGTATGCATGTGCAAGATGCCAGTCCTTTGATATCCATTTATCATGTTCTTTCCCCGTATCATGGTTTTCTATAAAGGTAACTACTGATGATGCGGGGAGATGGTGTCCTTCCTTGTTGCGGATAAGCCCGGCATGGTTTAGCTGTTTCATGTCGAAGCTTTCATCGCCATTGCACATTTCAGTAAGGGTAAACTTCAAGGGAAAGTCGAATACAGATGATTGTGCTCCATGTTCCTTTACAGTAGCAGCCCATTGGTGGATCCGCTGAGCCGGACCCCAGTATTCGCTAACGATAAAACGCTGCTGCTCTTTCAACAAAGGCAGGTTGTTAATCCATGCCGCAGCAAACGATGGCTGGTACCCCCATACAAAATCCAGGCGGAAGCCATCGAAATGAATTTCCTCCACCAGCCAGCGCCCCCAGTCCTTCAGTCGTTGCCTAACCAGAGGATCAAACGTATTAAGATCATTGCCAAAGGCTTTGGTGTGGGGAATTAACGCTCCCTCCTCTCCCCAGTCGCCCAGCCAGCCGGTTGAATCAGCTGGTTGAAAATGGGAATAATTCCATTGGTATTGGGGCTCATTATGCTTGCGTTCGGGATAGAAATACTTTGTTGTGGTATGTGCTTCAAGCTTTTGGGGTGCAATATCAGCTCCTCTAAAACGTACCTCCGCCGGGTAGTATCCGTTGGTCTGGTTGGCCCATTCCCACTTGTCTCCATTGATTTGCCAGGCCGATAACCGGCTGATGATATCGGTTTTTTCGGTTACTACCACCTGGTAGGTATCGATATCATGTTGATGTTGGATAAAATTCCGCACTATACTTCCTGAATTTGGAAATGAGATGATTTCATTGCTCTCCTGGCGGTCAGCCCAAACAAATGTATTATGAAAACCATTTCCTGCATAGTCTATCTGTATTTCATAGCCTCGTTTGTGGTAAGTTGCTTCAACATCCAGGTGATACCCTTTCACTGTAATCAGGTATTCGCCTGGCTCTGCATCAGGCAACACCCATCTTATCTCGTTGGTGGGATAGGGTACATGCTGCTCTCCCTGACGATAGGCCTCATCAAAAACATATTGTTTAACCACCGGGTTGGACTCCAGGTTCTCCTCCGAGGCGTACATGTGATTGAGGATAATGTCGGCATATACATCTATGTAACTTTTGCCTCCTGTGGTATCGTGCATGGTGCGCACCATATTTTCAAGCTCGTCCCTGCTCCCGAAGCGGGTTTCCACGGATCCCTTCTGGTAATAGTTGCCCAGGTCGTAATGATCATAAACACCGTATCCCATGTCATAGATGCCCCAGTTTCCCTTTGAAGGAGCAGGGATCCACAGTCCGGTTATGCCCAATGTCCTGAAATCGTCAGCTTTTTGCGAAAGGTTATTCCACCAAAGGCCTTTTTTGTTTTCAGCATCTACGGGCACATCCCAGTAAAAAGACTGCAGCATGATGTCGTTTTGTGCCTTCACTGAAAAGCTTGTACAGAACAAGCAGCTTATTATAAAGATTTTAAGTGCCATAACATTTATTGTTTTACTGATTCTGTTGAATCAAACCTCTTTTACCAGAGATGGTTTTCTGAAGTATCTGATGCTATAAAAATACATTAAATCTTCAAAGGCAAGTATCGGTCCATCAACCTATTTTTCCGCTCTTTTCCGCCCATGGCAGCATTTTGTCATGACATCTTTCCGCTCTTTTCTGCTCTTTTCCATTTCCCCCCAAAACATGGTCATGATTACTAATTCTCATTAAATCAGTGATTTTCACTTATAAGCGCGAAAAGTTTTTCTGTCATGAATGCATTTAATATTCAGCCCAAAGCAACATCTAAAAGCATCATGGTGGCAAAACCCAACATGGCACCGATGGTGGAGAAATCTGTTTCGTTTCCACTTTGGGATTCAGGGATTAATTCTTCAACAACGACAAAAATCATTGCTCCTGCTGCAAAAGAAAGAGCATAAGGTAAAAGCGGTTTGATGGTAAGCACCAGAGCTGCACCTATCACCCCGGCAATGGGTTCAACAATACCGGACATCTGCCCATAATTAAAGGCGCGTAATCTTGAAAAGCCCTCTCTGCGCAGGGGTATGGAAACTGCTGCTCCTTCGGGGAAATTTTGCAACCCGATCCCAATGGCTAAAGCAATAGCTCCCGATAGAATTCCAACATCGGGATTGTTGGCTAATGCTCCAAATGCTACCCCTATCGCTAATCCTTCAGGGATATTGTGAAGGGTGATAGCCAGGATCAATAGAACACTTCTTTGCCATGATGTCTTTATTCCTTCGGCCTTATCCACCGATAATCCCATATGAAGGTGTGGCAAAATCTTATCAATAATCAATAAAAACGCACCACCGGCTAAAAATCCAATCAATGCAGGCATCCAGGCAGTAGTTCCTTCGGCTTCAGCCATTTCGATAGCAGGTTTTAGCAAGGACCAAAAACTGGCTGCAATCATAACACCGGCTGCAAAACCAAGCATGGAGTTAAGAATTCTCTTTTTGATGGTTTTGAAAAAGAATACCATTGATGAGCCAGCTGCCGTTACAAACCAGGTGAATAAGGTAGCCGCTAAAGCTAATAAAACAGGATTATAATTCAGTAATTCTTCCATAATTCCTTCTGACATATCTTTTAGAACAATCCATCATCAGGTACTGTTTAATTCTGCTGGTTTCTTTTTTTATGGATTTCCAACTTATACCTCCAGTTCCATTCCGGTATGGATTTGATCAATTTTATCTCCTAATCTTTTCTTCAGGTAATTAAAAGGATATTTTCCCGTGCAATGGCCCGTGTACAGCTGAATATCTTTGTTTAGGAAATAGGCTGCGAATTCATTTAAGGCAGAATCTTCTTCATTCTGTTTTGACATAGAATTACTAAGATGAAATCCTCCTGCGTAAGCACGAACTTTTTTATCCGGAAAGACTTCCTTAACGGTTTCAACCGAATTCACCACTCCATTATGAGAACAGGAATTGAATAAAACAAGCTCATTATGATCCTCAATCACTAAAATTCCCTCATGAAGAAATGGGTCTTGCTCCATAATTCCGTGGGTTTGTCTGTATAAAGATTTGTTCAGAGAAGGCTTATGATAGGTATTCACTCTGTTACGTATAAAATTTGCATGGGCATTAATCTGAAAATCCCGGTCCAATGAGACAATTCTCTTTTTGGATTCATCACTACATTTCAACCCGATAGAATACTTAAATATTCCGGCAACTTTTGCATAATATTGGTCGTTCTTATCTCCGAACATGTAAATATTTGCGTGGCTGTTTTCTCTGCAAAAAACATCAAGACCACCGGTATGGTCAATATGATTGTGCGATAATATCAACGTTTCTATTGAGGAAACATCTATGCTCATTACTTTTGAATTGAACAAAAATTTACCGTCGGGCCCTACGTCCAGAAGGATCGTATGATTACCATACTCAATGTATAATGAAAGCCCATGCTTTTTTTTGAGGTTGTTGTTTATTTTCGTGTTCTCCAGTAAGACTTTTATTTTGACCATGACTTTTTTAAAATTGGCATTTTAATTAAATCAGAATTTATAGGTTAAATGAATTCTGCCATTGTACAGAATTGGCCACATCCAACCTGATTCTTCAACGGATGGGTCGTGTTTAATATCTACAACGAGATTAAATGCAGGCCCAAATTCCATGTCTAATCCAATTCTTTTTGTAATGGCAATCGTTTTCCCAAAATTCAGTCCTAAAGTAATTATTTTCCATCTATGATTGCTTTGACCTTGCGCCCAGTACATTAACTGTTGATTGAAATACCAGCCTCCTACATTCTGCTTGCTTAGGCGTCCAAAATACAAGGTATTCTCTATCTGGAAATTATAATGTTTTTCATCCTTAAGCGGAGGCAAACCCAAATGACTACCCACTTCCAATCCGATTTTTAATTTGCTGGTATAAAAATAACTGAACCCAATGTTGATTCCCTGGTAATATCCATATCCGATTTTAGTTTCAAACCTGTTTTCAATTTCTTGTCCAGAAGCAGAGGGAGCAAGCAGGATAACAAAAACGAATAATACTATATGTTTCATTATGATCCTCTTCTGAGATAGTGGATTTCTAAAACAGTTTTTTATTTTTAACGATGGATACTTTTGCGATTCTGGCAGCTTCAGCGTGCCTGGATCTAACGATTCCCTATACCCATGCTTCTGACCGGATAAATTATCTTTTTTGCTGAAAACTCCTATAAATCTGGTTATTTCACCCATAAATTCACCCTTTATTTATTCCGCGGCCAAAGTAATAATTTTTTCTAAATTATTGGCAAAAAAATTCCCCTCCTTTGGAGGGGTGCCCGGAGGGCGGGGTGGTTTCCCCTCCTCAGGAGTCCTCAGGAGAGGTGCCCGAAGGTGGGGTGGTTACCTCCTCTGTGCCCGAAGGTGGATAGGATCATTCCTGAAGAAGGGCAAGTATGATCACATATGTTCATTTAAAAGAGACCTGCTACGAACAAGTCTCTTTTTTAATTTTGTAACAGAATCAATTTTAGAAATTTACGCTTATTCCTAAGGTTCCGGCGCTCTCAATATTTCCATACCCTATTTTAGCATTTAAAGCCAACCGATCGGTCAGGAAATACCGTGCACCTATGTTGGCACCCCAGACACGCCTAAAATATGCATTTGGCGATGACTGATGCAATGTGCCCTGAGATAGTACACTTTCCAGTTCAAAAACAGGACCTGCATAAAGATCCCACTTTGGGTTTAGCTTAAGCAGGCCATTGAAATGGTAATGAAATCCTAACATATAAGCCTGTGTAGCAGTAATAAAAGGCACGGGAGTTTGACGTCTTGAAACCTACCTTCCCTCCCACTCCTCAAAAAACGCCTCAAGATAGGTTTCCATAAAACGGTGCCTTTGCTCTGCCAGCATCTTACCCATGGGGGTGTTCATGCGGTCTTTGAGCAGGAGCAGCTTCTCGTAAAAATGGTTGATGGTGGGTGCGGTACTGCTTTTGTACTGCTCTTTGGTCATGTTCAGATGGGGTGGTATGGCAGGATCATACAGTGCTCTTTTCTTAAAGCCACCATAGCTGAAGGCCCGGGCTATACCGATGGCTCCCATGGCGTCCAGTCGGTCGGCATCCTGGATGATGTCGAGCTCAGGTGAGCGGAAAACCTGCTGCACACTCCCTCCTTTGAAGGAGATATTGGCTACGATCTGCCTTACGTGCAGGACCACCTCTTCGTCAAGCTCCAGTGAGCATAAAAAGGCGGTGGCCTTGGCAGGGCCGACTTCTTCATCTCCATCGTGAAACTTATAATCGGCCACATCGTGCAGCAGGGCACCCAGTTCTACAATCAGCCCGCTGGCCTTTTCAGCCTGGTTAATCTTTTTGGCCAGCTTCCACACCCGCTGCGTATGCCACCAGTCGTGGCCTCCTTCGGCTTCATGGAGTTCTGCCCTGATAAATTCTACGGTTTTTGCTATAATACTTTCTTCGCTATGTTCCATAGTTTCAAAAGTAGTGGATTTGCACAAAAAAAAACAACCGGAATCTCTTTGGATGAAGATTTCGGTTGAATGAATTTCTGTTTCAGTTGCAATCTGCTACATCGATACAAACTGTGCGGTATGGTTTTTAGTATCTACCTTGCTGATGACATCTTCTATCACCCCCTCCTCGTTAATGATAAAGGTGGTACGGTGGATGCCGTCGTAGGTTTTGCCCATAAACTTTTTAGGTCCCCATACATCAAAAGCTTTTATAATCTCTTTGTCGGTATCAGCAATAAGGGGAAAAGGAAGGTTGTACTTTTCAATAAATTTTGTGTGCGACTTCTCATCGTCGGCACTCACTCCAATTACCTTATAGCCCTTTGAAAGCAACATCTCGTGATTGTCTTTCAGATTGCAGGCCTGTGCCGTGCAGCCGGGGGTATTGTCTTTGGGATAAAAATATATCACCAGTTTGCTGCCTTTAAAATCGTCGAGTGCAAGTACATTACCATTTTGGTCTTTTCCTTTAAAGTCGGGAGCTTTGTCTCCGGGTTTCAGATTTGTCATAATCGTTTATTTGTTTATTTGTTTAATCATTTGTTCGTTTCGTTTAACAGCTTAATCGTTGATTTGTTTAATCATTGAGAGAACTGGAAGTCCAAAACTGCAAAGCACAGAAGATGAAAGGTCATACACAGCATAAATCTGAATAAAAACTTGTTTATTCGTTAAAACGCTGAACCGTTCTGATGTAATGCAATGTAGTGTTTTAAAACCGTGATTGGATTTCCGCATGGAAACTGTATCTTTATTGCTTCCTTCCGGCATACTACAGCTAATAAAGCCTTGTCCGGAACCATCGTTCTTACAAGATCGTAATTCAAAAAAAAGCTGCAACCCACCGATCTTTCCCTACGCATATTAACCTTTAATTACTTGTTTATGAGAAATTATAAATTACTGATGATGTTAGTGTCCCTGCTGTTGAGCATATATGGTTGCCAAAGCATTAAACCAAATGATCAATGGCAAAGTCTTTTTAATGGTAAAGACCTTACAGGCTGGAGCAGTGAACACGAAAACGCTTTTGTGGTTGCCGGGGGTAACCTGGTAAGCAATGAACTCCCGGCAATATTGTATTATGCGGGAGAGGGAACTGATGCTGACTTTCGTAATTTTGAGTTCTCGGCAGAGGTGAAAACGTCCACACAGGCAAAGGCAAGTCTGCTCTTTCATACCAGCCCTGCATCTGAAAATGCTTTGCCTGGTAAAGGTTACCACGTCCAGATTATGAACTCTGGCATGCCCGGGAGTGATTTCAGAAAAACAGGCAGTCTGTTAGCTATTCGTGATGTATACAAGTCGACAGTTTCAGACAACGAATGGTTTACACTTAATGTATTGGTTGTAGGCAACAGGATACAGGTTTATGTGGATGGTGTGCAAACGGTTGATTATACCCAGCCCCTTGATGTACAACGTGAAGAACATATTGCTCAACGCCTGCTGTCGTCGGGTAGTTTTGCCATCCAAACCTATGGCAAACCTGTATCGTTCAAAAACATACAGCTAAGAGCTCTGCCTGATGATGAAACCATCGGGCCAGGAACAGAGTATTTCACACCCGAAAAGCAGCAGATGGTAAATACACTCATCGGCAGAGGATATCCCCTGATCGATTACCATGTGCACTTGAAAGGCGGACTAACCCTCGATCAGATCCTCGATAAGTCAAGGCAAACAGGTATATTTTGCAGTGTTGCACCCAATTGCGGAGTTGGATTTCCCATCGATACCAATGATAAACTGGAGGAGTTTTACGCCACCTATAAGGATGTCCCCATTTTCCTGGCTATGCAGGCCGAAGGCAGAGAATGGGTCCATACCTTTGAAAAAGAATCTATTGCCCGATACGATTATGTCTTTACCGATGCCATGACATTCTCTGACCGACAGGGCAATCGCATGCAGATATGGAAAGATGAACAGGTCAACATCACCGATCCGCAGGATTTTATGGAACTACTGGTTGAAACCATTGAAGATGTTATGGATCATGAGAAAGTAGACATGTATGTCAACGCAACCTTTCTTCCAACAGTCATTGCAGACCAATACGATGAATTGTGGACCGAGGAAAGAATGGACCGCGTGGTAGATGCATTGGTGAGAAATGATATCGCCTTAGAAATAAGTGCCCGCTATAGGATACCGGGGGCTGCCCTGATTAAAAAAGCAAAAGCCAGGGGCGTAAAGTTCACCTTCGGCACCAACAATGCCGATCACGATTTTGCCAACCTGGATTATTGTTTCGATATGATCGCTCAATGCGATCTTCAGCCCGGGGACTTCTTTCTGCCCCGCCCCCATGGCTTTAAGCCTGTTCAGATAAAATAAGTTTTTCGTGAGGATAATATTTGGCGGCGGAGCAATACTGTCGCTTCCAGTAAATCTTTAGGAGAATATATATTAATTGAAATTGAGGTACTCTGATAAAGATATATGGTATCGGCCGGGTTAATACTGTTCAGTGAGATTTCAATCGGGATATAATCCTCAGGCGGGGTTAACTTCTCAACGTTGATGTTCCTTCATTTTTTAATATTCAATTTCCAGAGGGATTTCTTTTGCCGCATTTACCAATATTCTTATGTCATTTAATCCAATATGTCCTTTATATATATTTTTATCTTTATTCAACTGATTAATACTTGCGTGCAATTTTTCTGGGTCTGCTTTCGATGCTTTCTCCAGGGTATCTATTTCTAATTCGTATAACATCCGGGCAAATGTTGCCCCAACCCACTTTATTCTTGATAAGTCTGTCAATTTGGTTAATTCCAGCATCTCACTATCAGTTATTCCCGTAGCTTCGGCAAGCTCTTTTCTGCTTTTTTTGTTAATGACTCTCTCAAACAGCTTTACAGTATCTTTAATGCCAATCATTTCTAATCGTACCACAGTATCATTTGAGATACCAGAAAATTCTCTAATCTTATTGGGTTTTGGAAGCATACTATTCAATTCTCTGAGTAAAACGGTCAAGTAGTCACCCGACAAACAATCAACTCTTTGTAATTCAATGAATTTATTCTTTATTTTGAGTAGCTGCAGCAGTTCCATAACATTGTGAATCCCGATACTCTTAAAATACCCAAATCTTTCATCCAGCCTGTCTTTAAGCATCATTCTGCTCGGAGGTAAATATGCTGATTCCAATTTGTTTTTATACCTGTCAATGGTGATTTTCGATAAGTCAATATAGTATCCCATATAAAATATGCTTTAAACCATTTTCCCTAATAAATAGCCCCATTTAACCAGCTCAATTTTATCCTGGATGTGCTTAATTCCACCATCGAATATCAGACATAGGCGGGTAGCAATATCCACTACGTTATTGTAATCGTGGTCAGTCAGGATAATCCCCTTTGTTTTTGATTTATCCAATAGCAATTGTTTAATATGGTCAATTATTATCGGCGATACACCATTAAAGGGTTCATCCAGCATGATGAATTTACATTCCGTATTTATCAGTAACTTGATCTCCAGATATCTTAATTCTCCTCCGGCCAAATAACCTATTTTACTTTCTTTTAAGGGTTGCAAAATAGTATCATCAAAAAAAGCATCAACCTTCTCTTTTTCCAAAAATAATGTAACCGCTTTCACGACTTTTAAATGCCTGGGTATAAAATCATCCTGCGGCAAATAACAAATTTTATTTTTTGCTAAATAGGGATTCAATACTACCCTGTTGTCAATCCTGATGAATTTTCTTTCTGCAGATAAGGTTCCAAAGAGAATTTTTAACAGTGTTGATTTTCCTGTTCCATTGCGCCCTATTAATCCGATAATCTCTCCTGTCTCACATTTAAAATAAATATCGGTGAGCACCTGTATGCGATCATACGATTTAATGACACTATCAATTTCCAAAAGACTCGACATAGGGCAGCAATATAAGTAAAACACTTCCAATGAGAATACTTAATCCAAAACTTGAAGTAATGAGTGCAATCTTTGAAATTCCTTTATTGTAATAAAAGTAGTATTCGTTTTTTCGTAATATCTCTTTAAATGAAAGGCTCACGATTGGGCCAAAAGACATAAATATAATCGGAAAAACAGTGAAGAAGGCCGGAAAAATAACGACCGAAATGGCGAATGCAAACCCCAGGTTTATCGTCAAGGTACTTTTATAAAACTCCCAATGCAATCTGGCTTTTGTCATTTGCGTGAAGTATTGGTAAGCGTCCTTTTATAGATTTATGTTGAAAATAGCCAATGATAGAATCCTCATTATGTCCGGCAGCACTGTCAAATATAATGTTTTTAAATTAATTATTATTTATACCTCTGATCCTTTGACCCACCCGCCCTTCGGTCCTGAACCGCTGCGCCTTAAGATGACCTGAAAAAATCGAAACAGGTTATCCGGAGAACCCCGGCCACTCATACAAAGCAATTGCCAGGGGCCAAATATCGGTAGAAAATCACAGAACAACAGAAAATGTGCACTGCGAAATCATTTAAGTACCAAGTTATACTTCTGACGACAGATCCAGAGAAAGCCCGAAATCAGAGCGAAGCAAAGATCACATCAAGTCCCTACTTAAACCGTATTTAAACCGTATTTTTACGGTTTAAATACGGTTTAAATACGGACTTGGTTAAGAATAGCACAAGAGTTTGTAGAGTCGTAAAAAGTATTTATACCTCTCAACATTCTGCGTGAAGTGCAATTCTATTTATACTGTTGGGCATAATACCTGCACACCGCGGTAAGGGGGCATGCCTCGCATTTGGGCTTGCGGGCTATGCAAATGTAGCGGCCATGCAGTATGAGCCAGTGATGGGCTATGGAGAGCAGCTCTTCGGGGATGTATTTTACCAGCTGCCGTTCGGTTTCAAGAGGGGTTTTGGCATTGGTGGTGAGGCCAATGCGGGCCGAAACCCTGAAGACATGGGTGTCGACGGCCAGGGCCGGCTTGCTGTAAACCACCGAAGCGATTACGTTGGCGGTCTTACGCCCCACGCCGGGGAGTTTCTGCAAAGCATCCACATCGTCGGGAACCACTCCGCCAAAATCGCTCACCAGCATACGCGCCATGCCCAGCAAGCTCTTGCTCTTATTATTGGGATAGGAGCAGCTTCGTATGTATTCGAAGATTTCTTCCACCTCAGCGGCGGCAAGCACTTGGGCTGTGGGAAAGCGCTCAAAGAAAGGGGGTGTGATTATATTAACTCGCTTGTCGGTACATTGGGCCGAAAGAATAACCGCCACCATCAACTCATAAGGATTGCCATAGTGAAGCTCTGTAACGGCCACAGGTTGATTCTTCTGAAAATAGTCCAGTACATATTCAAAACGGTCCTTTTTCGATATTCTTTTAGGTGGAGATTCCATGGTCGATTTTGCTTTATAATCCTTTATTGATTCTTTAATGCCACTTGTAGCCGTATAATATAGCAGGAAACCCGACACAAAATACAAAAGGGGATTAGCAATGCACCTGCAACACCATCCCCCTCTGTTTTATTAAGCTGTTGCTGGAAGAAATCTGCTTCAATACTTCCGGCAGGTTTTATTTAATAGTTGACCATTTTACCTTTTTCCATGATCAGTTCATCATCGAAATATACATTGGGTTCGGTAACCAGCCCGTCGAGGTGACTGTTTATGGCAATGTTGCCTCCCATGGTAATGTTGTTGCCAAAGGCAATGTGTATGGTTCCAAAAACCTTTTCATCTTCGAGTATCATTCCTGTAAGCTTTGCCTTGTAGTTTGTGCCAATGCCAAATTCGGCCACGGCACGTGCATCACGTCCCGACTTCTCAAAGAGATCCTGTAGCTTCTGAGCTTCCCGTCCTCCGCTAATCTTTTCGGCGTAGCCATCTTTTACTTCCACCATAATAGGTTCTTCAATCATTCCTATTCCTGCCATGGAGCCATCGATAACCACTACTCCATTGGAGCCATCTTCCCAGGGTGCCAGGTATACTTCGCCCGAGGGCAGGTTGCCACTCTCTCCCCTTTTGGTTAGCACGCCTGTGCTGGGTAAAATCTTGCGATCTTTCACGGGCATCACTATGTCTGTTCCTTTAGCGCTGGTAACCCGTATCTGGCTCACCCCCACCAGCTTGTCGGCCAGATGGTAGGTAAGGTCAATAATTTTGTTGTAATCGGCGCTCAGGCAACGCGTCATGGTGTCGATGGTAATGCCGGGCATGGTACCAAAACGTACACCTTCCTTAACAGCATTGCGCCTGGAGTCGGTATGGGTGAGCGATTTGGCAGTGGGGCAAACCACTACATCAAACTTCTTCATCATTTCGGCCACTGCTTTGGGAGGCTCCTGTCCATTGATTTCTCTGGATTGTATTTCTATCAGCACCGATTCAGTGCACAAATCTCTTCCGGCCAGATGCAATGCCAGGCCTATTTCTCTTTTTTTCTCGTCGGTAACCACCAGCAGGGTTTCCTCTTTCTTCAGTCCCATGCAGTCGCGCAGGGCAATGATGGATGCTTCTTGTAGCTCTTTGTTTGTGTTTTGCATTGTTATCTTTTGGGTTCAACAAATAAATAATCCGGGTCCAATATCCTTTCTCAGGAAAACTTCTCTTTGGTTTCATTGCTCATCACCACAACCTTTTGCTGGAGCTCGTTTTTAAAGGCAATAATACGCTCAAGGATATAAGGGTTGTTGGTAGCCAGGATTTGTGCGGCCAGGATTCCGGCATTGCGGGCGCCATCGAGGGCTACTGTAGCCACGGGCACTCCTGAGGGCATCTGCAGAATGGAGAGTACCGAATCCCAGCCATCGATGCTGTTCGACGATTTTACCGGTACGCCAATTACGGGTAATGGGGTAAGCGAGGCAATCATACCAGGCAGATGCGCAGCACCTCCTGCACCGGCGATGATGACTTTTATCCCACGCTGGTGTGCCTTTTGTGCAAACTCAAACATCTTCTGAGGCGTACGATGTGCCGATACGATATCCACTTCGCTTTCTATGCCCAATTCATTCAATACTTTTACGGCTTCTTCCATCACCTTCAGGTCGGAAGAACTGCCCATGACTATGGCTACTTGCTTGCTCATACGTTTATGATTTTACCTTTAACAACTCTTTTACCTTCAATGCCTTTTCCCTGGCCTGCTCAAGGGTGTCTGCCGTAAGGGTTACATGGCCCATTTTGCGGAAAGGACGGGTTTCTGTCTTACCATACAGATGCATATAGGTTCCTTCCATACCCAGCATTTGTTCTGCGCCTTCGTAGACAACAGGACCTGAATAGCCTTCTTCACCCGTAAGATTAACCATTACGGCAGGTCTAATAAGCTGGGTGCTGCCTGCCGGAAAGCCCAGAATAGCGCGTAGATGCTGCTCAAACTGAGAGCTGATGCAGGCTTCGATGGTAAGATGGCCACTATTGTGAACCCGTGGAGCACACTCATTAATCCAGATCTTGCCCCCGCGCATTACAAACATTTCAACAGCCAAAACACCTACGATGCCCAATTGCTCAACCAGCGAAAGGGTCATCTTTGATGCATGACTCAGCACCTCATCCGACAAACTGGCCGGACAAAAGACATACTCCACCTGATTGGCCTGGGCATGAAAAGACATCTCCACCGGGGGAAATGTTGCTACCTCTCCTTTTTCGTTACGACTGGCCACCAGGGCTATCTCATGCTCTATGGCAGCAAGCTCTTCCACCAGGCCCGGCTCATCAGGAATCTGGTCGATATCTTTAAAATTGCGTATCACCATCACACCGCGACCGTCGTATCCGCCCGTGGCAGCTTTCCACACAAAGGGAAGCTGAAAAGAATGCTTTTCGAGTTTTCGCATCATTTCAGCCTTATTCTTAAACCCATACCATGGGGCAGTGGGCAAACTATGATCAGTATAAAACTGCTTTTGAACCACCTTGTTTTGGATCAACTCCACAATATGGGGTTGAGGGAAAACCTTTTTTCCCTGATCCTGTAAGTCCCTTAACGCCCGTGTGTTGACGCTCTCTATCTCAATAGTTACTACATCACAATCGGCGGCAAAGGCCATTACGGTATCGTAATCAAGAAAACTTCCCTGCACAAATTCCTTGCATCCCGTGGTGCAGGGAGCATCAGCCGAAGGATCCAGCACCTTGGTGTACAGATCGTAACGACGGGCAACATCAAGCAACATCTTACCCAGCTGACCACCACCCAGGATACCAATCTTTTTATCGCGCGAAGAAAAATAATTTTCCATCTTAACAAAATTCTTTAAAACAATAAAACCGGCCTTTGGCCCCACTAATAATACTACTGCCGGCAAAGATAAAAATAAATCCTTCATGAACATATTCCGGGATTGCAATAGAAAACCCTCTATTCGTTCCATCCTACCCAACTGCTTGTTATCTTCCTAATTAATGCTGTATGATAATTATTTGATGTTTAATCTCATTTATTTTAGGTCATGTATACTAAAATATCGTATCTTGCATATCAAAATGGTTCTGGGCTCAACAGGGAAAGAGCAAGACTTTTTTACTCCCCGGTTAACATCTGCAAGATCTGACATTGTATCATCAGCAATTGAAATGCTGTTTTTGTGGCTATGAAAAAGAAGGTGTTGTTGGTATTTGTATTAGGCATATTTTGCATTGGCACACTAAAGGGTTCCAACGACAACTACCCTTTTGGTGCAAGGGCAGCAGGTATGAGCAATGCCGCCGTAACCCTGTATGATTTCTGGGCCATAAGTCACAACCAGGCAGGGCTGGCACGACAAAAAAGCATTGCCGCCGGGGTATATTTTGAAAATCGGTTTATGGTCAGCGAGCTCAGCCTGGGAGCCCTGGCTGTTGTTTATCCTGCTTCTACGGGTGTTTTTGGGGTTAATTTCTCCTATTTTGGCTTTGAGCTCTATAATGAGACAAAAATCGGACTTGCCTACGCACGCGACTTCGGAGAACGCTTTTCGGCAGGTTTGCAGCTCAATTACCACAATACGGGGATTGGAGAAGATTACGGCAATAAGGGTAACCTGACCTTCGAGCTGGGCTCTGTATTTCATCTGTTGCCCCACTTAAGCTTAGGCGCACATATTTTCAATCCCGCCAGGGCCAAGATCGGGGATTTTGCCGATGAACGAATACCCACCATCATAAGAACCGGCATCTCCTATACCTTCTCAGACAAGGTGATTGTGGTAGTTGAAACAGAAAAAAGCATCAACCATGCCCCTATAATTAAGGCGGGTATCGAATACCGTATTATTGATTTTGTATTTGTCAGAGGGGGTATTGCCACCAGGCCTACTTCCAACTCCTTCGGGTTTGGAATTATCCGCAATAACTTTTCTATCGATTTCGCTACCTCCTTTCACTATATCCTTGGATATTCCCCTCAATTAAGCATCGTGTATCATTTCAAAAAGTAAAACAACCCATGGCCAGGCATTATACTTTGTCAGCATCTGCATTAATGGTGTGGCTATTGGTTTCCATGGCCTGCATACCGTTGCGACTGGATGCACAGCAAGCATCAGAAAATAATAAGCCCGGGCAAGAGCCTGCTCATTTGCCTGAACAGGATGTTTTTCAGCAAAGAATAGAATTGCTCATGGAGCAAACCGATCAGGAAACAGACCCCACCGGTGTGATGGAAGAACTCGAAATGCTTCGCCGCAATCCGCTCAACATCAATACAGCCGGCCCAGAAGATCTTAAGCTATTTTTTTTCCTTACGGAAATACAAATCAACAACCTGATTAATCATCGCAGTCGCTTTGGACTCTTTATCAGCCTCCACGAGCTGCAATCGGTTGAAGGATTTGATGTAGAAACCATCCGACTCCTTTTCCCCTTTATCAGCGTGGGCCCACAAAGCGAGAGAAAAACATTTCGTCTGGCGCATATTCTCAGCCGGGGAAGTAGCCAGTATTTTCTTCGATATCAACGCCTGCTTGAACAACAAAAAGGGTATGCCCCCATCAGCGCACAGGAGTTAAAGCAAAACCCCAATGCCCGTTACCTGGGACTACCCTTTCGATTGTATACCCGCTATAGATTTACCTATTACAACAACATCAGTATAGGGGTAACGGCAGAAAAAGACCCAGGGGAAACCTTCTTCAGGGATAGCCAACCAAGGGGCTTTGATTATTATTCAGCGCATTTTTACCTGCACGATGTGGGAATGGTTAAGTCGCTGGCTCTGGGCGATTTTCAACTACAGTTTGGTCAGGGGTTAACCTTGTGGTCGGGTCTTACCTTTGGCAAGAGCAGCCAGGCCCTTTTCATCAAAAAAAACGCCCTGGGAGTGCGACCCTACACCTCGGTGGATGAAAACAACTTCTTACGGGGTGCCGCCATAACCCTGAAGCTGAAAACCCTGGAGATAACCGGCTTTTATTCCGAGAAATACCGTGATGCCGGTGTGGTGGAGTTCGATACCATCGCCCGAGAAGCGCTGGTTATCAGCAGTCTGCAACAAACGGGCCTCCATCGCACACCCCGTGAGCTGGAGAACAAAAATTCGGTGAAAGAAAAGTTCATGGGCTCAAACATCAGCTGGCAAAGAAACAACCTTACCCTGGGTATGACAGGGTATTATATGGCACTGGATGCCGACTACAACAAAAACATTTCCTTCTACAACCAGTTTGATCTAAGCAGCAATACCAACTGGAACATTGGATTCGACTACAGCTATCTTTTCAGGAATTTCAATTTCTTTGGCGAGGCGGCCCGAAGCCAAAGCGGTGGATATGCCCTATTAAATGGTATTATGATGAGCCTTGACCCTCGTGTGGGCATCAGTTTGCTGCACCGAAAATTCACGCCCCACTACCAATCGCCCCTGAGTGCAGCCTTTTCAGAAAATACACGGGTAAGCAATGAGAGCGGCCTTTACCTGGGTATCAATGTAAAACTGGCACCCTCCTGGTCCGTTCATGCCTATGGCGATCATTTTATTTTCCCATGGATGAAATACCGCACCTACAGTCCCTCCAAAGGTTATGAATACCTGCTCCAGATCAACTACAGACCACAAAAAGATATAGAAGGATATGTACGCTATCGCCTTAAACAAAAACCTGTCAACTCAACCAGCACCAGCAAGATTAGAACTCTGGATGAGGTAACACGCCAGTATATTCGCTTTCATATCAGTTATGCTGTATCTGGATCCATTACCTTAAAAAACAGGGTGGAATGGACAAGTGTTAAACAGGCTTCAAACAGGCAATATGGATATCTTATTTATCAGGATGTGGCTTACCGACACTTAAGCAGTCCATGGGCTTTTACAGCCCGCTATGCCCTGTTTGATACTGATGGGTACAACTCACGCATTTATGCCTATGAAAATGATGTACTCTATGCCTTTTCCTTTCCCTTTTATGCCCATAAAGGTCAGCGCATTTACCTGGTTTCGCGCTATCGTTTCAATCGGAATTTCGACCTGCAGGCACGTATCGCCAGAACAACCTATACCAACCAAAACCAGACAGGCAGTGGTATGGACACTACCTTGGGCAATAGGCGTCACGAAATTAAAATTCAAGCCAGAATAAGATTTTAGCCCCACCCTTTGCTTTTCTTTTCTTAATTTACGAAAATTTTTGAGCTACCAATAATTGGATTTGTTTTTTTTTATCTTTGCGGGGATTTCTATCAAACCCTTAATTTAATTATCAATTCATTTCAATTTATAAACTTAATCACTACATAAATGAAACAAGGACACCCAAAGGCACTTTACTATCTTTTCTTTGCCGAGTTATGGGAAAGATTCAGTTATTATGGTATGCGGGCATTGCTCGTGCTTTACATTGTACAAAAGTTTTATGCCAACATGGCTACCGCTCAGGCTGATGAAATTGCCTATAGCATATATGCCGCTTTCGGCGCCCTGGTATATGCAACGCCTGTTATTGGAGGTATGATTGCCGACAAATACCTGGGATACAGAAAATCGATTGTCACAGGGGGCATCATGATGGCTATAGGTCTGTTTATGATGGCATCGGAGATATCACCCTTGTTTTTTTATGGTGGATTGGGCTTCCTGGTAACAGGTAACGGACTTTTTAAACCCAATATTTCTTCCATGGTGGGTAGTTTATATCCACAGGGTGACCCCCGTCGCGATGCCGGGTTTACCATCTTCTACATGGGTATCAACCTGGGTGCATGGATCTCTCCATTGGTTTGCGGATGGGTGGCCTACAACTGGGGATGGGCCTATGGATTCGGACTTGCCGGCGCAGGCATGCTCTTAGGATTGGCAGTATTCCAGTTTGGTATCAATACGGGCGTATTCACCGATAAAGGCCTTTCACCTATTAGTGAAGAAAACAGTGCCAAGGTGATGGGTTTCAGTAAATCCTTCTGGTCTATTGTAATGACTTTCCTTTCCGTACCCTTGCTTTCCTACCTTATTTATAAGAGTGAGCTATCAGGATATCTGTTGTATGCAATTCTTGCCCTGGTAGTATTTATCGTGGGAAAATCATTTTTGGAAATTACCCGTCCCGAAAGAGAGAAAATCATTGCTATTTTTATTCTGGCGGTGTTTAGTACTATTTTCTGGGCATTCTTTGAACAGGCCGGAAGCACCATAACCCTTTTTGCTGAGAGGAATGTGGACCTGATGTTTATGAATGCTGCCCAAACCAACAGCATCAACCCCTTTTACATCATAGCCCTTGCCATACCCTTCTCCATGTTATGGACTTGGCTGGCCACCATGAAAATGAATCCACGCACCCCTTATAAATTTGCCATGGGTATTGCCCAACTGGGTTTGGGATTCCTTGTTTTTGCTTTTGGTGCACGTTTTGCCGGCGAAACCGGACTGGTGCCTCTTTCCTTCCTGCTCATTGGATATTTCTTCATCACCACCGGTGAGTTGTTCATCAGTCCCATTGGGCTGTCGATGGTTACCAGGCTGTCTCCGGCCAAGGTAGTTAGCTTTATGATGGGGGTATGGTTCCTCTCTATTTCATTTGCTCATTATCTTGCCGGTATTATAGCCAAGTTTACCACCCGCGATTTTGAAAGTGATGGAGGTATACTTGATCAAATTTCGGTCTATATCACCGGGCTTACCCCTGAAATAGTAGCAGAAAGAGCATTACCCTTTAAGTCGCTGCTTTCTTACAGCAATGTTTTTTCATCCATTGGTGTAGTTGCCCTGGCAACTGCCGTTGTGGCATTGCTGATTTCGCCCCTGATTAAGAAACTTATGCATGGCGAACATTAATTGTTTTCGCTAATCCTAATCAGTATATAAAAAAGCTGCTGTCGTTGTCCGACAGCAGCTTTTTTTATATTTGGAATATAAGCCTATGTAATGAATATTGACTTTCCAATTTTTGTAGTCCTGCCCATAAGGATTTTTACCAGCCAGGCCAAAAGTTTAAGCCCCAAACCGCAGGCCATCTTTCATTGAGTGTAAATGGAATGGCATAATAGGGTTCAAGTATCAGAGCGCCAAAGAGATTGATTCGTACGGAGGGTCCGGTACTGAATACGGGAAACCGGGTCCCGGCGATCATCTTGTCTTTATCGAAAGTGATGGTATTGCCTTCATTCCATGCCATACCCGCATCGAGGAACCAGTTGAGTTCGGTAAACAGGTAACCACTACCAATGAGGGCAAGCCGTTTGGGTCCGGTAAAGGGGACTTTTAATTCCAGCCCTCCCAGCATGGCTCTGGTTCCAAAAAGATTCTCGTAGGTAAAATCGTCCGAAAACATGGATTCCTGGTTTTTGATCAAAGAATTGTAATCAAATCCGCGCAAGAAGTTGGGGTAGCCTAAAAAGTATTCAAAGGTGGTAAACTGTCTTCCGGGAACCCTGGGATCATCGTTGTAGGGAACTTTACCATAGCGTCCGTAATGTGCCATGCGGAAAGCGATAGAGAAAGGCTTCAGAAAGAAATACTTGCGGTAGTCGGCCGTAAGGGTAACCATGCGTATGCTTTCCTTTGCATTGTAAAATACATCAGGGTTATACTCAGCATCCTGCTTGTAAACATTCATATTTCCAAACATAGGTTCTACGCTTAGGCGATAGCGGTGTCCGGTCATGGGTGATGCCATGCCGAAATAGGAGTTGTCGCCCACATACCCCAGGTTGACTCGTTGAATATTAAATCCATCGGGGGATTCACCCTTATTTCGATCCTGTGCCAGGGGATACCCGAATTCGTCGTAATAGGTATGGAAAATATCGCGTCGGAAATAATACCAGGCATGGCTGGCGGTAAGCTCAATCCGACGGGTTGTTGATATGGGATAATAGGCAAATAGGCCAAACTGTGTTTCGAAGGTGCGCTGTATTACAAACTGGTAATCGATAACGGGCACATCATTCAACGTATCTCTGTCCACCCCCAAATAACCTGATGGATAAGGAATGTGAGAAACGCTCCCCCCCCAGTTGATGCGGTGTTTTTGATTTACATAGCCAACCTGTCCGCCAAAATCATATACCTCACCATTCACCGCGAGCATACTAAACAATTGATGGTGGCCCACAATATCGCTAAACAACATCGACACGCCGCCATTCATACCCGTACCGAAGCGACTGGTTGATGCCCCTACTCCACTGCTGCCAATATAGGTCAACCCAAAGCGGGGTTTGAAGGTTTTCACCTCAAAGGAATCCACCGGAAATACAGAATCGCTGGTATCCTGCTTAAGGAATTTGTCAACCATAGGTGCAGCATTTCTTGTAAAGGGTGCCAGGGTGGCGGGTTTCATATCCACATCACTGGGATCAACGCGTCGTGGTGCAAAATCGGATGAATCGGCTGTAAGGACAGAATACTTACCGTCTTCGAAATAGCTATAGGCAATTTTACCTGTAGTGCGCGATACTGTAATGGCAGGTGATAATTGTGTGATTCCGGTTATACCGGTGTAATAATCGGTGAGCTGGTCAACGGTTTGATCATTAATATTGAAATAGTAAAGGTTTCTGAATCCGTCTCTGTTGGAAAGAAAATATAAGCCTTCACCGCTGGGATCAAATACCGGGTTGATGTTTTCGGCAGACTGAAACACATCAAATACTCTAATCTCCCCTTGCGGGCTCTGCACATCCATTACCCCCAGGTTAAATTTATAATTGAGGGTATCACTTTTATATCCATCAGGAAGCCGGTCGGTAGCGAAGGCCAGATAGCGTCCATCAGCAGACCATGAAGGGTGAATATAAGAATAATGATCGTTAGTAAGCTTTATCAGGTCTTTGGTTTCCAATTCATAACGATACAAATTAGCGACTCCTTCAACCAGGCCTGTAAACACCAGATAACGACCATCAGGAGACCATGCAGGATTGTTGAGTGAAGGAACACCATCAATAGCAATATGCTTAGTACGGCGTGGTCGCCTTACATCTACCACTACCAGTTGGTTGCGACCACGTTTTACCGCCACATGAACAAATCTGCGGCCATCGGGCGACCAGGTACCCACCGATTCAAAGAAATTGAAGGCATCGATGTCGGCACTGCGGGTGGTGCTGGAGAGTTTTCGGCGTATTTTGCCCGTTTCGGCATCGGCAAGAAACAAATCCAGAGAAAACAAATCACGCTCCGAGAAAAAAGCTATATTCTTTCCATCAGGACTCAGTGAAGGAGAGATATTCATATTGCCGGCATTTTCCTCATCAAGAAGCTTTTCGCCTATGGCCACATGTCTGGTGGTGTCATCCAGATAAGGCTGAAAGTGAGATATATTCGAGCTCTTCCATAAGTCAGACACCGTATTGGCACTCAACCCGATGATGCGCTCAATTGCCCTTTCATAGCCAAACTTGGCCGTTTCACGGTATAGAGGAGCTATAACATCATCTCCCCAGGTACGGCCCACAAAAGCCACGAAGGAATGTCCATAGCGGTATGGATTATAAGAGTAATCGCGCGTCATTTGGGCAAGAGTGGGGAAATCATCCTGCTTGATAGCATCACGGATGATCATGGAGGTATTGGCATCCTGACTTCCGATAGAAAAGTATTCAGCCATGCCCTCTACCAACCAAAGGGGCAAATTACGCAGAGAGTTTAGAGAGAGGGAATCATCAAGATACAATGCCCGAAAATGAAACACGTGCACCAACTCATGGCCGATCACATGATCGGTTTGTGCATTGGTTTCCAATACGGGTATGACCACCCGGTTTTTCAATGCTTCTGTAACCCCCTGTGTACCTATACCTATGCCTCCGGAAATGGCTGTAGTCTGCTGAAATTCGGGGTGGTTCTGATAGATGAGAATAGGACTGGGTTTCTCAAATTCATCTGAGAAAAGCTCTGTATGACGCATATACCAATGCTCAAAACGATTTGCCAGCGCATTAACTACTGAATCATCATCAAAGTAATGGTAGATGGTAAAATGAGGTGATTCATAAACTTTGTAATCAAAACTCCTATAATTGGGCCTGTTACGCCCAAAATACTGGGCACTGACCTGGGGGGTAGTCAGCAGAAGAGTAAACAAAAGCAGTATTACCATCCGAAAATCCAGAGATGGTAAGGTTTTATGAAATTCGTTTTTTATATACATAGCAATTAGAGGATAGGATTCTAAAACTTTTAAATAAAATTTTTTGTAATACAATAATCGTACCTACAGTACCTTTTCATGTGCAATTTCCTAAGAATACAACAATGTTATTCTACCATTGTTTGGCTATGGTAACCCTACAGGAAACATCAGCTAAA
>JBEPXC010000018.1:0-29839 GCA_041642035.1 Sphingobacteriia bacterium | reverse complement strand
TGTTCTAACCCCCTAATTCGCTGGACAAAAATTAAGTTATTAATTTAGTACAGTAAATTAGAAAATCATGAGTAAAAGTAAGAGAAAATTTCAATCAGATGAGAAGCTCCAAATCCTTAGGGAAGGAGAAACCAACGGAGTTGATATAACTTGTCGTAAATATCAAATTGCCCGGAGTTTATTCTACAATTGGAAGAATAAGTTTGACCGTCAGGGACCAGATGGATTAACACCCCGCTATCACAAGGTAGATCCTGCAGTTAAAGCTCTTGAGAAAGAGAATGAGCGGCTTCGTAAAATTATATCCAACCAAGCCCTGGAGCTTGAAGTAAAAGAAGAGCTTTTAAAAAAAACGAAACTTCATTACAGATGAAAAGAGTAGTTGTTTCTGATTTTGAGCAATTTGTCACTAAAAAGCAATTGTGCCAGTGGTTGAAAATCAATCGTAGCAGCTGCTATTACAAACCATCCGGGGGTAAGCGTGGAGCAAAGTCAAGCACTCATACCCTGATGCAGGATGGACAACTTGTACCCAATCAGCAGGTGGTAGATACACTTATTTCAGATGTCTTCAGCCAGGAGTTCAATCTTTATGGATACCAGCTTAGCACGGAAGAATTAAGGGCCATGGGATACATTATTAACCCTAAGAAGACTTACCGGTTGATGCGGGAAAATGGTCTGCTACTGGATAAACTTCCCCGTAACAGGAGTCCGCGACAATGGGTTAAGTGGCGCAAGATTCAGGATGCAAAACCACTTGAATACCTTTGCATGGATATCAAGTATGTATACATTCATGGAGCACGCCGCAATGCGTATCTTCTGGCCATTATTGATGTGGCAACACGTTACGTGGTAGGCTGGAGTCTTCGATTTACCATGAAACACACGGATGTAATCCTATGCCTGCATGGTGTTTTACAAGGCTTTAAAGCCAAACATATCATGCTTCGCACCGATAACGGCAGTCAGTTTATTGCTCATGGCTTACGCGATTTCTGTAAGAATAATGGCATCACACAGGAATTCACCCACGTGGCAACTCCAGAAGAAAATTCCTACGTGGAAAGTCTGTTTTCACTGGTAAACCGGGAAGTTATACAACAATATGAACTTGAGAGTCTTTATCACGCCAGGGATGTGTTTGACCGGTATTTCACCTGGCATAACAGTAAGAAAAGAAGACATGCCCTAGGTAAGATAAGTCCATTAGAGTATTGGAATAAAGTCTTTCATTTGCATCCTGTTAAGCCACCAGCAGCGCAAAGTGGAGATTTTGTCAAGGGCGATGATACCAATAAAAAAATAAATAATTCATCATCGCTCGTATTACCCTTGACAAATTCGGAACGTGGGCTATCTTTGCTTAACCAGGATGACAATGAAAACGTCCTAAACTCTTTTGAATAAAATGTCCAAGGAATAGGGTGTTAAGACACAAGAATACCCCACCAACCTATCTCTTACATGCAGCCGATGACAGCTCGGTGCCGTATCAGAATAGCGAAATTTACGCAGATAGTTTGAGACAATACGGAATCGTTCACAAGTATGCCAAATTGGAAAAAGGTGGACACGGTTTTGGACTCAATTTTTCAAGAACAGGTTATGATTGGACCGTTGACTTAGGAAGGTGGTTGCATAATAAAACTAATTTGTTTGATAATTAGCAGAGTAATAGTAAGCATGTAACTGAACCAACCTTTTGTCGTAGCCGGTCATTATATAAGTTCACCAGGGGGAAAAGGTTTTGGTTATTAATTGCTATGTCCGGCTCTTAGCTTATCAATGATTTTCATGTTATTTACGGCATCTTCAAGAGGGACAGGCACCGGTTTGTCATCAATAATGGCTTTTGAAAAGGCATCTCCCTGTAATGTGTACTGATCGACCGGATCAAAAGAAAAAGTTTCTGTTAAATCTTTAGTTGTCAAAATTATTGAAGTTATTTCCCCGGGAGGGGCATTCACGGGTATTTCAATAGTAATTTGTCCCCCGGTTCCCATAATATGGACTTTCTGATAGGGCATAAGCTGCGTTGAGCAGGTGAAGGTAGAAGTTTTTCCGGAAGGGAAACGAAGCATCCCTGAAGTCAAACGGTCTGTTTTCATTACCGGGTCAAAATCCATTTCACCTGTAACATGAACCGGCTCCTCATCAAAAATAAACCGGGGAAATGAAACGCAATAGCAGCCTATATCCATAAGCGCACCACCTCCTATATCAGCCTTGTTGCGTATATTTTCAGGATCGGTATTATAATAGGAGAAAAATGAATGAAGGGTTCTGACCTCTCCAATCGATCCGTTTAAAACAAGCTCCCTGGCCTTTTGCCATTGTGGATGAAACCGGTACATAAAAGCCTCCATCACCTTTAGATGAGGGAATTGTCGGGTTACCTCAACAAGCTTTAAAGCCTCTCGGGCATTAAGCCCGATTGGTTTTTCACAAAGCACATGTTTTCCTGCCTCCATAGCCCTGATCGTCCAGGGAACATGCAGGTGATTGGGCAGCGGATTGTAAACGGCATCAATATCTGGGTCATCCAGGAGTGCTTCATAAGAGTTGTACCGCTTCCCGATATTTAGCATATCTGCTGCTTCATTTGCCCTGTCTCCGCTCCTGGATGCTATGGCCACAACATCAATATACCGGCCTTTTTGCATTGCAGGGATAATTTTTTGCACTCCTATCCGGGCAGTGCTTAAAATTCCCCATCTGACTTTATCCATGGTAACCTCCTTTTTTAATATCTAAAGTTTTATCATTACAGAGCTGCCGGCGTAAACAATAATGTTTAATTGATTAGTTTCACTACGGCGAAATGGAGTTTGAAAAGAGAAAGAAAGATAATTTGTTGAAATTTTCTTATGTGGCAAAATACAACTTACTGCTCTATGATCTCAGCTTCTTTACGAAAATCCTGTAAAAGGGACTGCATGTATAGATCGAATAGTTTGTGCTTCATTTTAAAAGTTATTTTGTGTCAGATATTGATTGTTCTGATTTTATTCTTTGTCAAGAACAATTTTATTATTCAGATTACCCACAACAGCGAATTTAATCATTCCTATATGCGCCGTCCGGTCAATGTATCATTTTTCACCAATCATCTTTATCATCTCACTACCTGCCATAATAAATGCTCCTGATGCATACACATGCCATTCGTGCTCATAAAAGGGGTAGGGGTCGCCTGCTACCTGCTGCACATAGCCCAATCTGCCTTCTTCGTTTACATTGCCGCATAGTGCTTTCCAGGCTTTTTGCACCCGGGTTTTGTATTGGGTTTCATCAAGCAATCCGTTATTGATACCCCAGGCCAGGGCATATGTAAAGAATGAGCTTCCGCTCGATTCGCCCATGTCCAGGTATTCCGGGTCGATTAGACTTACGCGCCATAAGCCGTCTGCGTCCTGAATGTTGAGTATCTTGTGCGCCATCTCCATGTATTGCTGTTCCAAACGGCCCCGCTCCTGATGGTCTTCGGGCATATCTTCCAGCATACGTGCAAGCCCTGCCAAAACCCATCCATTGCCGCGCGACCAGAATATTTTCTTCTCATTTTCTGAAAGCTGTTCGAAAAACCGGTCGTCTCTGAAATACAACGAATCATCATTTGAGTAAAGGTAGTCTGATGTTTTCCACCATTGTATGATGGCATAATCGAGGTATTTTTCTTCGCCGGTCAGTTTGGTCATCTCTGCAAAGGATGGTGGCGCCATGAATAGGGCATCGCACCAGGTCCACCACTCAAACCGGTAGGGATTATCTGTAAAACGCACGTCAGTGGCCTGCTCATAGCGGCGTGCCAGGTGAATGTCGAGTGCCCATCTGGCTTTATCAATCATCTGCGGTTCATTGTAAATGGTATATAGCCAGATCCAGTTGTCTATAATGGTAAGGCGGTCGGCATGAAAAATATCATCCATAATTTCCCAGTCGTGAGCCTGCCCAACGTTGTACATTTCGTTGATATAGCGGTTTTCTCCGGTCATTTCGCTGAGGGCACGCAAGCCTGTGTAGAATGCGCCATAGTGCCAGTCGAGCTCGCTGGCCCGGTAGAAGGGGTTGGCCAGCTGCCAGTCGGCGGTGCGGTGCATAATATCAAGGATGCCTTTTTTGGAAAGGGTATCATTTATTGAAGCCGGGATAATATTCATTTTGATGGATGAATGGAATCGTTCCCTGAACCCTTTGTTAAGGCGGGTCATAATGATCCAGTCGTGCCCGTAGGCAAAATAGTGGTAACGGGTATTTTGCATCCAGAGTACCTGCAAGGGGTTGCCTTCACCTGCATTGCGCACGGCAAAAGGTCTTACATTGTCTTTTTCTGATCCCTGGGTTATGAATTCTACATCCCATGAGCGGCCGCGGTTTTGGGTGGTCCATTTTTCAATTTCGAAAACTGAATCACGGTTTACTGAAAGGTAGAGCACATTTGGGTTTTCATGGTCGATGCTCATGCCGCCGGAGTAGTTGGGTTCGGGTTCTGTTTCCCCTTCAAAGGTTTCGGGGAACCATTTGCCTGAATTCACAAGTTCGTAGTTGTTCCATTTACCCCGGTGGTAACGGGCATAACAATAGATATGGTTCTCATCGTCGGGAAATTTTACGTAAGCTATTACCGGATTGCCTTCTTCATCGGCGGCAATATCCCAGTTCCAGGCTTTGGCGTTGCCGGTTTCGGCGTTATACACCAAATCGGCTTCATTGGGAGCCACCGGCCCCTCACTAAGATCTTTTATTTTGCTTCCATCGGCCTTGTAGAAAGCTCCGCTATGGTAGTAGAAATAGTAAATGCTGTTGGTTTGTTCATTGCGTGGATGTCCGTCGGTTACCACAAAATGGATCTTGTCAACCCCATCAGAATAAACCTTGGTGTAGGGGCGACGGAAGTTGTAAATCGGATCAGGCATAAAGAAGATCTTGCCGGTAGCCCAGTTATCGCCGTTGTCATCAGAAAAGGAATAGCTGGGTTTGCCATCAACACCGCGCCAGAAAAGATAGACCCGTCCGTTCTCGGCTGAGAGTTTTACAGGAATAGTGTAGGTGTGGTTCATGCTACCCATTTCTGCGAGCTCGGGGTCGTTGAGAAACAATTCCTTTGTTTCGCCCCACGCATCGATGCTTTCGGGTTGTTGTGCCTTCACCAGGTAAAGTGGCTTCACACCAATCATGTGGGTATTGAAAAACACCATGAGTTTGCCCTCTTCATCAAAAAGGAATGATGGGTTGTTGTGGTCATCAATTTCCAGATTATCAATGATCACCGATGAATGCGTTTTACCGGTTTCGTGGTCATACCAGACCACATGAATATCGCCATAATTGTCAACCCAGCCGGAATAGGTTCTTTTGTGTGTGCCTTCATAGTACACCGCCCGTGGATCAGAAAACCAGCACCATGAGCCATTAAAGGTTAAGGACTGGTAGCTTTCAGATGTGGGAGCATCGTTTTTTTGGATGGAGGTGCGTGCCTGTTGCTGTGCAGCTACCTGATTGAATGTCAGGATAGTGAAAATTACAATTAGGATATTTTTCATCTGGATATAACTTAGTTTAAGTTATTGGTCAGATGGAACTTACATGAATGACATCATCCATTCTTTTTAGTGAGCGAGGTGCTCATGCAAGTTTCATCGTAAAAAGAGTTATGGGATTAAGGTATATTTGTGTAATTGATGGCAAAGGATTTAGTGAGATTTTTTTCGATCACACTATTCAGCACGTGTGGCATCATCCCATTTATCTGTTCTGAAAGATGATGCGGGTAGAAGGTTCGTGTCGTAAAGGGTTCCGTTAATCCAGTTTTGCCAGCCATATCTAACCGCAACAGGTTCTTCGACTTTTTCACTGATGACCAATACGTTTCTTTGGTCCACAATTGTGGCTGTTGCCGGATAAAATACCTTGTCACTGCCTGCTATTTCAAAACCGCTTAATGCATCGTAGGCATACAAGCCTCTTTCTGCATTTTTAAACTTCAGAACAATTCCTCCATCCTTCACTTCTGAAGATTCATAAACCGGAGATGCAAAATCTACATTTTCATATCCGTAAGTTTGACTCAGTGCATTAAACAGCAGCCTGTCGGCTACCTCTTTCTTTTTGGGAGGATGAATGAAATATTTTTCACCAATGTCCATAGTAACGGCCATGCCTGAGTTGGGAATCAAATCCAGACAATGCAGTTGTGCTTCACGAATAAAGGCTGAGTTTTGCACCGTTTGATAAGCAGCACTGTCGGCCCGGTAATAAAACGGAGCAATTTGCACATAGTAAAAAGGGAAATCGCCGAGTTCCCAACGAGTGCGCCAATCCTTCACCATCGCCGGGAATAATTGTTTGTAATTTTTTGGTTCTAAACGGTTTGATTCTCCCTGATACCATAGTGCTCCCTTAATGGTATAGGGAATCAAAGGATTAATCATCGAATTAAAAAGTGCCGTAGGAATGTGATTTGTTCTGTTGGTAATATCTACTTCATCCAGGTTTACATCCTGATAGGTGCTTATTACCTCTTTGCTGATCCAGGCCTGAACAGAGCTGCCTCCCCATGAAGTATGTATCAATCCAACGGGGCAATCAAGTATCTCCTGCAGCTGTTGCCCGAAGAAATACGCTACTGCACTATAATCAAAAACATTGTCGGGCGATGCCTGTTGCCATGAACTGTACTTCTCAACATCGTCAACCGGGGTTTTTGACCCTACACGGCCCACGGTAAAGAGCCTTAAATTGGGGTTAGTGGATTGTGCAACAGCCATATTGGAGCCAAAGGTTGGCTGGCCGTTGAAGCCGCTAACGGGCTGTTCCATATTAGACTGGCCAGAACATAACCATACCTCCCCAAACAGTATGTTTTCCAGTGTAATAGCTGAAGCATCACTTTTAAGGGAAAGGGTTTGAGGTGCTTTACTGTTGGTGGTTTCTACTTCGATTTTCCAGTCGCCATTGGCATCAGCTTTAATTTCCATTGCAACTGGCAACCAGGATGTTTCAATCGTAATTTTTTCCTTGGCATCGGCCCAGCCCCAAAGCACTACGGTGGTATTGCGTTGCAAAACCATATCGGATGATACAATGGCGGGGAGTTTAATTTCAGCCTTAAGGGATTGAATAAACAGAATATTTATTGCTGCTACTAACAGAATCAGAGTAACTTTTTTCATTTTAATTTCTGGAATGATGAGTAAAAAATAAATGTATTAAATATTGATTATCCGCAATCTTGCCATAATAAATTACGGGGCTAAAGGTATAAGGATTTTATTTTAGAGAGTTTAGAATTTGGGTCAAATGATTAAGCAATTGTGTCATTTCATATCATTAGAATCCTAAAATATGCCTTTTTAAAATCTATCTGTTTCTGCCAAGGTTTTGGTTTAGCTTTCGTGATTTCTGAAATTACAAAAACCGTGTCCCTCGCCTTCATAAAGAAACAACTCGCAAATATTGCCTGCTGCTACCAGTTGCCGGGCTTAATGCTGTGCATAGGAGATATTTCGGTATAAGAATCGCAATACATCATATCCATAACTGTTAAGGCTGTTGTCGAAAACAGGATTGAACAGCACCAGGGTATCGGGTACAGTTGAAATATTAGTTTAAATTGCTGAATAGCTTGTCTTGCACAAATTATTCAATTTTTATTATTGGCATTGATATAAATACTATCGGAATTGTCTTAAAAAATGTAAAGCAGGTTGTATTCTGTTCTTTTATAAGTTTTAAATTACATGAATTTTTATATTTGCTTCTAAAAACACAACCCACCACCTTGATAAAAGAATTGGTAAATTCTTCGTATATTCATCAACACGTAGAATCATTTTTTTATTCGTCTTATTCTACTGATTAAAAAGTTGTATTTATTATATGTATACTTCCCTGCAAATACAATCAACTATCCAAACGAAAATCAACTTATTGATAATGGGTAGGATGTTTTTTTTAGTGGTATTAACATTAAGCCTCATAAATGTTTCGGCACAACCAGAAAAGAAATTTCTGTATTTTGATCACATAAATAATAATGATGGTTTGTCTTCCAATCATGTAACTTGCATATATGAGGATAAGGAAGGATTTATCTGGTTTGGCACTGATGATGGATTAAATCTATTCAATGGGGAAGAAATTATTGTTTTTAAAAATGACGTAATGGATTCTACCAGTTTGCATAATAGTGTTATTCGATCCATTATTAGCGACCCGATCACTGATAATTTATGGATTGGAACCATGCAAGGGTTAAGTTATTTTGATAAATCTAACTTCAGTTTTACCCACAAATTTCATAACCAACCTAATTCCATAGAATACAATGTTTATTCCCTGGTATTTGATGATAAAAATCGACTATGGATCGGGACTTCAACTGGTTTGTTCTGTTATGATAGAACAAGTGGACAATTAGAGCGGATAACTGATATTTCAGAAGATACAGGTTCAATTGTTACAGAGCGTATCAATAACTTATTGTTTGATGAAAATTACGGAATCATTATTAGTACTCATGAAGGAGTAGGATTACTTAATCCCGATAACAGAAAAAGCAGACAGCTTTTTCAAAGCAAAATGTTGAAGGATGTTAAAAGTGTATTCAAAGATTCAAGGGGTATTTACTGGGTATGTACTGAGAATATGGGGCTTTATAAGGCAGATATTCAAAAAGAAAGCTTGATAAATTTTACTGACCAGTTTGACTCGATGTCGAATTCTGATCGTATTCATACGGTATTGGAAGATGATTATCAGAATCTGTATTTTCTTGCCCGTGACAAGGGTTTGTATATATATAATTATAACAATGAAGAATTAACTTTAATTCAACCCGACATTTATGATCCACAAGGTTTAAACAGCAAGGCTATCTTATCAGGGTTTTACAGCTCTAATAATATTATTTGGTTGGGTACTTTTAATAAGGGGGTAAATTATATCAACCATAATCGTAATCCCTTTCATCACTATAAGGTGAATTATAAATCGGATGGATTACCCAGTAACGATATTAAATGTTTTTTTCAGGATAACCAGGGTTTGATTTGGGTAGGAACAAAAGAAGGAGGGGGGTTGAGTCAATTTGACCCGGATACCGGTACTTTTATAAACTATAAAAGTCAGAAGGGCGAAAATTCCATTAGCAGTGATTATATTTTTGCTATCCACCAGCTCAATGAGCATATTCTTATGATTGGGACATTTGGGGAAGGGATTGATTTATTTGATAAGAGAACAAATACATTCAGAAATCTCAAGATAAGTATTGATGGTGAAATAGTTCCGGAAAACAATCGTATCTATTCAATTTTTAAAGATAATTCGGGTGAGATTTGGGTATCAAGTCTTCGCACGGTATTTCAATTTAATCAAGATGAATTCACCTTTACGCCTGTTTATCATGATCTGGCTGTAAAGAGTTTTGTTCAGGATGAAAATAACAACGATTTATGGATGGGTAGTAAATTCAATGGTTTGTTGAAGTTATCAGAAGGTGAAATCGATTCAATTAACGTTGAAAATACAAACGGGAAGTTAACCAGCAATAATATTACAGCCCTTCGATTTGATGATCAGGGCAACTTATGGATAGGTACGGATAAAGGTCTTAATCATCTAAATGTTAACGAACAAATCCTAAATACATGGACTGAATCGGAGGGTTTGGCCAGCAATATAATTAGTGCACTTGAAATAGATGATGCCGGGCAAATATGGATAAGTACTTCCAATGGGCTTTCCAGGTTTAATAGTGCTACCGAAAACTTCAGGAATTATTTTATGGAAGATGGTCTTCAGGGAAACCAATTTGAGATGTATGTTTCGTTAAAAACAAATGATGGAAAGCTATTATTTGGAGGAAATAATGGATTTAATATTCTCGACCCTGTTCAAATAGTCGATAAACCAGGTAACTCACCTATTCACTTTGTAGATTTTAAAATAGCGAATAAATCTGTTGAGATTGGTGAAAAGGACTCGCCACTTAAAGAGCATATTAATCGCACCGAACATATTGATTTAAAATATGATCAGGCTGATTTTACGTTCGAATTTGTGGCCTTAAATTATACCTCGGCCAATAGAAGTAATTATAGGTACAAACTCAATGGTTATGATGAGGATTGGATTGATGCAGGCAACAGCAGGGTAGCTACCTATACCAATATCAACCCCGGTGACTATGAATTTGAGGTTGAGGTGTTGAATGACCATGGATTAGGAAACCCGGCAGGGAAATCTGTTAAACTGTCCATTGCTCCCCCACCGTGGAAAACAAACTGGGCTTACTTTTTATATATTGTTTTTATCGTTTCGCTGGTGTTAGTCCTTAATTATTTTATCGTGAAACGTATTGAGCAAGATAAGCTTCTTGAAATGGAGCGAAGGGAGCGGGAAAGGTCAGAGCAAATGAATCAGACCAAATTACAGTTTTTTACCAATATTTCTCATGAGTTCAGAACACCTCTTACCCTGATTGCAGCTCCATTAGATAAGCTCATAAAACAAGGTGATCTGGATAAGGGGCAACAAAAGAATTTGCACGAAGGGATGTATAAAAACGTAAGGCGATTGTTGCGACTCATTAAGCAACTCATGGATTTTAGAAAGATAGAAAATCAGCAGTATAATCTTAAAGTTAAACAGGGTAATCTGGGTAATTTTATTCAGGAAATAGTGAATGGGTTTCAGGATTACTCAAAAGGAAAATCTCTCAAAATTGAATACCATATTACTGATAATAACTACCAGCAGCAATGGTTTGACCCTAACGTAGTAGATAGTGTCGTTTTTAACCTCATGTCGAATGCCATAAAATTTTCAGACATTAATGGAGCAATAGAGGTTGTTTTGGAATTGCAGGGAAATAGTTGGGCTGTAATTAAAGTAATTGACCATGGGATTGGTATCAGGCAAGAGAAAATAGACAGGATTTTTGAACGTTTCTATACCGATGATACTAATGATTTGGGAGGGTATAATGGAGCCGGAATAGGTTTAGCCTTTTCACAAAGTCTGGTTAAAATGCACGGAGGCCAAATTAGTGTAAAGAGTAAACCGGGTGTAGAAACCGTTTTCACGGTAGGTTTGCCTGTCAATAAGGATGCATTTGCCATTGATGCCCTGGTTGATTTTGAAGAAGCAACCTCTTTGACGAGCAATCCATTAGAAAGGGATGAATTTAAACAACCACAGAAGGATGACGATATTATAAATGGGAACAAGAAGAAGGAAAAAATTTTATTGGTTGAAGATAATGCTGAGATGAGGGCTTTTCTTAAAAACCATCTTGGGAACTATCATATTTTAGAAGCTGTTGATGGAGTTGATGCTATCGAAGTGATTAATAACTCGATGCCAGATTTGGTTGTTTCGGATATTATGATGCCCCGCATGGATGGAGTATCATTATGCAAAACCATTAAATCTGGTTTTATTACCAGCCACATTCCGGTAATCTTGTTAACAGCAAGAACCGCTATAGAGCATAAAATTGATGGAATAGAAAACGGTGCTGATGCCTATGTGGAAAAACCTTTTGATCTTGGCTTTTTAGACGCACAAATCAGAAACCTGTTAACACAACGAGATCTTTTACGCAAAAGGTTTGGTAATCAATTTGTTGAGCAACCATCAGAGGTTGTAGTAAATAAAGCGGATAAACATTTTTTTGAAAAAGTTGAGCTTATTGTCCTGGAAAATATTTCTGATTATAATTTTTCAGTTGAAGATTTGAGTGAATCATTGGGAATGAGCAGATCTCAGTTGTTTCGGAAATTTAGAGCTTTAACAGATAATACACCCAGTGATTTTATTAGGGCAGAAAGAATTAAACTTTCCAAAAAGTTATTAAAGGAGGGCGTTTTTAATGTTAATGAGGTAAGCTTTCGGGCAGGTTTTAACAGCAACTCTCATTTTATATCAACTTTTAAAAAATACACGGGATATACTCCTAAAGAATTCAGTAGAAAGGTCCATTAGGATTTTTTTATTCTGGCACTTCATGCAACCTTCCTTAAACTTTGAAACCATTCTTACATCATTTGCACCCAATTCTGGATTTTTTGCAACATGTTCCAAGCAACGCAGGTTAACATTGGGTTTACATTTGGTGTGTTGTCAATACAAAATAATAATATCAAAAAAAAAATATTTTTGAAAAAATATAATAAAAAACTATTGCCTGAAGTGATTATAATCATTATTCTGATCGTTTCTTTGCTGGGTTTATTTTCTATAATTTTAGCTTAATCCTCCTTAAATCTTTTGACATTATGAATATTATAATGAAATTCACCTTATTACAACTGTTTTTAGTAGTTTTTTGTTTTGCTGGTTTTTCGCAAGGTACAGGTTCTGTTTTTGGTGTTATTACTGACCAATCCAACAACGAACCCTTACCAGGTGCTACCATTGTTATTGATGGAATGTCTACAGGAACCGTCACCAATATTGATGGCTCTTTTCGAATAATGAATGTTCCTGCCGGCGGGTATACATTTGTTATATCCTATATTGGTTATGAAACCAAAAGAATAGAAACTGAAATTGAATCAGGGGTTCCAAATGAATTAAATGTATCCATAGGTGTTGATGCTGTTGGTTTATCCGAGGTAGTAGTATCGGCACAGATGATGGGGCAGCGGGCAGCCATAAACCGGCAATTAAATTCCGATGCATTAACCAATATTGTTTCTGTTGATAAAATAAGAGAGTTGCCCGATGTGAATGCTGCAGAAGCCATAGGCCGACTGCCAGGTGTTAGTGTGCAGCGCAGTGGTGGTGAAGCTTCCAAAGTTGTTGTGCGTGGCTTAAGTCCTGACCTGACTTCGGTAACCATCAATGGGGTGAAATTGCCATCAAACTCTTCCGGCGATCGCTCCGTAGATTTGAGTATGTTATCTCCCGAATTACTTTCAAACATAGAGTTATTTAAATCACCAACTGCCGACATGGATGGCGATTTTATTGGAGGAGTAATAAATTTGGGTGTAATAAAAGCATCTGATATTCCGGTAACAGAGGTTCGTATGTATGGTGGATACAACAGCCTTAAATCAGAACTGGGAAATTATAAGGGATCATTAAGTTTTAATCGTAGGTTTTTTAACCAAAAATTGGGCGTGATCGTAAGGGGTAATTATGAAAATACCAACAGAAGCTCCGAGAGAATCAGTGTAGGCTGGAACAAAGATAACATTGATGTTGGTGATGTGCTGGTTTCGCGGCTTACCATTACCAATGAAAATAAAATGATACAGCGCTATGGGGGAAGTGCTCAGTTGGACTATGATTATTCAAGCGGCTACGTTATGGCACAGGGTTTATACAGCGGACGTGGCACTGATAAATATCTCTCTGTTAATACCCTTGAAAATGCCGGCAGAATCATGCATCGTCCCACCCATAATAATGGAACCATGTCGATTCTTCAGGGATTACTTTCGGGTAAGCAGCGTTTTGCCGGAATTGAAGCAGAGTGGAGGTTGTCCCGCAGTCGAACGGTAAACGAAAAGCCCTACGATGTATCATTGGATATTGTTCAATATAGTGGTGTTGAGGCATCTCCCATGGAAGAAGACCCTGAAGCGCTCAATGCTAAACGAATTGAGAATTATGCCGATGCCCAGTTGGAAAAATACTATTTTTCACCAGCCTGGAATGAACACGATAACTTGCAGGCGGCTCTCGATTTAAAATATGATTTTACCATCGGACGGTTCACCTCCGGATTTTTAAAACTTGGAGGTAAACTTACCACCGACGAACGTTTTTACGACCACAACAACCAACTCGTTTACTGGTACTACCTCGATCAGGCTTATATAGACAGAGCTGTTGACAGCTGGCCCTACGATATGCAATACACCAATTACAATAAGATAAGTCTCAACAACTTTATTCATGATGGCAGCTCTCTTAATATTTGGGATGGACAATACAATATCTATCCTGAATTTAATTTCGACAGGGTGGATGATTGGCATACTAACCAGGAAGGTGAGTTGAACCCGGTTTATAATGAAGAGTATCTTAAATACAAGGCCAATGAAAAAGTTTATGCCGCTTATGTGATGACCAAACTAAATTTTGGACAAATCATTAGCTTTATTCCTGGTATCCGTTACGAACAATCAGAAAATACCTATTCGGGTGTTTATTCAGATATTGATCTGCACGGCGAATCGGGTCAGGTTAAAGATCTAACCTCTGCACAAAACTATGGAGAATTGCTACCCAGTGCACACTTAAAAATTAAACCCACCAGCTGGTTCGATATTCGGTTGTCGGCTGCCCGTACTGTTGCCCGACCAGCTTATAATATGCTTGCCCCACGGGTAAACCTTAACGTGCAGGATGCTGTTGTCAATAAGAGTAATCCGCAACTTCATCATGCTACAGCATGGAACTACGATTACAGTATGTCGTTTTTTACCAACAAACTGGGGTTGCTTACCCTGGGTGCGTTTTATAAAGAATTTGACAATTACTTTACCAAAACTACCCGAAGAATGGGTAGAGAAGAAGCTTTGGAAAGGGGATACCCCGACCAGGTTTACGATGTTAATGAAGACTATCTGAATTTTGATGATTCCAAAGTATTTGGAATCGAAACGGATTTGCAGACCAATTTCAGTTACCTGCCGGCACCTTTTAATGGTATTGTCCTCAACCTGAATGCAACAAGACTTTGGTCAGAGACCTATTCTTTTACCTATCAACCTTATGAGTATTATAATCCTGCTTTGCGACGCATGGTTTTCCTGGCCGATTCATCTTTCTACGAAAAAAATGCTACCAGTTTGCCCAATCAGGTAGACTGGATCACCAATCTTTCCATCGGTTATGATATCAAAGGGTTCTCGATAAGGGTATCCGCTGTTTATCAGGCGGCTTATCTTACAAGTTTTAGCAGCAGGGGAAATTCGGAAACGACAGAATACTTTTATTCTTATGTTGATGATCATCTTAGGTTTGATGCCAGTATTTCTCAGAAAATTGGACGAAATCTCATGCTCATGGCCTCTTTTGCCAATATAACGGCGGAAAGCGAGCGCCGCTATACCTGGAGATCACGCTATGTTACATCCGAGAATCGTTATGGAACAACAATAGATATCGGTCTTCGATATAAATTCTAACCAAATCAATTAAACACTTAAATCTTTTATTATGAAAAAACATTACACAGCTTTACTGACCCTGGTGCTAACGATTATTTCCTTCGGGGCTTTTTCGCAGGCAACCCGTATTGTTCAGGTTGATGGCTGGGATCCCACCTCAGGGGAGAACCCAACTCAGTATGAAAACATGCTCTATTACACCATTATGGCCGATTCTGTTGAACGAAAAACCAACCCCAATGTAATATTTGAACTCCAGCGAAATCATATTTACTTCCTGGGAAAACAAATTGAGAATTACGACTTCAAGCTACATATCAGAGGTGCAGAAGGTGAAGGCCTGCTTCCCGAAATACAGGCTTCGGCAAAAGCCGATGGAACCTTTGGGTTGGATTATATCAGATCCTATTATGATATGACCCTTGAGAATGTTGCTATTAACGGTTATTTACCCGATGGCGGAAATCAACATTGGGTGATTGAATTACGCGGGATTGGCAGCAAATATGAATTTATCAACTGCACCTTTGATGGTGACCGCGCAGCAGCCATTTGTGCCCGCGCCGATTCTTTAAACATACAAATCAGAGATTGTTCTGCCGGAAACATGGGATATCGTAAAGCTTTTGGTGGAAACGGCAGGTTTATTGATCTCCGGCCTGAAGCACAGTTTCTTGATACATTGATTATTGAGAATTCCACTACCTATAATCTCACCGACAGGATACTTCGTAATATGAATACCCATGTAAACTATTTGTATATTGACGGCCTTACAGCAGTGAATGTAGTGGGTCGGCATGGTGGTATCCAATTAGGTGATGCAAAAAATGTTACCGTTAAAAATTCCATTTTCGCCAATGTTATCATGCTTGGGCATACCGATGCACATACCTCAGAGCAAACACAACCCGAAAATCCTCCGAAATTTTCAGTTATTACCCTGGATACCATTTATGAGGAGGGTAGTTATGTAATTGCCAATAACAATATATACTGGGATGATACAGTGAAAAATCTCTGGGCCCAGTTAGATTCCGTTAGCCAGCCTGATTTTGTGAACCCACTACTGGTACAAGCTGTTGGAGCCGAAAATGCCGACAACATGTATTTTACAGAGCCTTTGTCATTTGAAGCCATGTGCGGACCTCAGATATCTTATATTGCTCTTTATTATGCAGATCCTAATGCAGGTACCTACCCTGATAGCTGGTGTGTTGGTGGCGATGGTGGTTTCTTCCCCGATCAAATCGATCTTTCTTATGCCACATCTTCCCAATCTTATACTGCGGGTGAAGGTGGTCTTCCTATAGGCAATCTGAATTATTTCCCTGATGTGCAAACCAATACAGAACAGGTGGTTTTACCGCAGATATTGATTAATGCTTATCCAAACCCTTTTAAGCAGGATGTAAATATAAATTATCAGGTAAAGGAAAAAGGACTGGTGACCATCACCATCTTTGATGTAAGCGGCAGAAAGTTAAAAGAACTGGTCAATATGGAGCAATCAGCCGGAGAATATACTATTGCATGGGATATAACCAACGATAATGGCGCCAAAATTAAAGACCGTATACTGATCTACCGTATTGAAACTTCATCATATAGTAAGAGTGGAAAACTATTAAGTGTGCATTGATCAGAAACCAGAGAATGGTTCGCTTATCTTAAGTTTTGCTTATAAATTCTAATCTTATCTATTATGAAACGAATTCTGCATTTTGCAATGGTTTTGTTCCTTGGCTGTATGTTACATACAGCCAGGGCACAGAATCAATGGTCATCTGATTATGTGTATTTTGGCAACGGGGGTAAGCTAACCTATACACCCGATGAAGAGGGAAATATTATCCCCGATTTCAGTCATGTGGGTTATAAATACGGCGATGAGGCTATTCCTGATGTGGCTGTTGCGGTTGAAGTATCGCCTGTTGAGGGTGATGATGGAGCCAATATTCAGGCGGCTATAGAATCTCTTTACAATGTCGAACCTGATGCCAGTGGCTTCAGGGGAGCTGTTTTGCTCAAATCGGGTGAATATCAGGTCGCAGGCCAGCTATCCATTACGCAATCGGGTATTGTCTTAAAGGGTGAAGGAAACACCGACGGAGGTACTGTATTATGGGCCACCGGAACCAGTAAGAGAGCACTGCTTGTTGCCGGAAACAATTCTTCCCTGCAGATACAATCAAGCACTGGCGTTGAGGTAGCTGAAGCCTTTGTTCCTCTTGGCAGGCAACACCTGGTGGTTGAGGATGCATCTGGTTTTCAGACGGGGAATTTGATTGCCATATACCGTCCGGGAACCCAGGAGTGGATATCTGCCATTAAAATGGATCAGATACAAGAAGGAACGCCAGGAGATCCAACCCAACAATGGACTCCGTCAAGCTATAGCTTTTATTTTGAGCGAACGATTACCGGGATTAGTGGCGACACCTTGTTTTTTAGAAATCCTATCGTAATGGCATTGGATGAAAACTTTGGTGGTGGTAAGGTGTATAAGGCCACTTTTGATCGCCTAGAGAATATTGGCATTGAAAACATGGCCTTCAAATCTGAATACACCTCTGATACCGATGAAGATCATTCATGGACTGCGGTTGAATTCAACGAAGTGCAAAACGGATGGGCTAAAGATGTAAAATCCTGGTACTTTGCCTATGCCAGTGTTTCGTTAAAACGTAATGCCAAGCTGATTTCGGTTCTCAATTGCGGAAGTTATGAACCAAAATCCATTATTACGGGAGCACGTCGTTATTCATTTTATTGCGAAGGACAACTTAATTTGTTTAAAAATTGTGAAGCTACCCAAGGTCGTCACGATTATGTGCTGGGTTCTCGTGTCTGTGGTCCCAATGTTTTTACACAAAGTACGGCCAGCAATGCTTATAGTGATATTGGACCGCATCATCGCTGGGCCATGGGCGCATTGTTTGATCAAATCAATACCGACAATCAAATCAATGTTCAGGATCGCGACGATATGGGTTCTGGCCACGGATGGGCTGGTGCCAACCAGGTTTTCTGGAACTGTCAGGGAAGTGGTTCTGTTTGTCAAAGTCCATGGGCCTCGGCAAAAAACTACAACTTCGGTTTTATGGGAGCAAAACTTCCCGGAGCCAGACCCAACCGACCGGATGGGGTATGGATAGGGCATAACAAAACGGGTATTTTCCCCGAATCACTCTACGAAACACAACTCGATCAACGATTGAATGGAACGGTTATCTTTTCTTCATTCTCTGCTCTTGAACAACATAATGATTCGGTATTCCTGATGCAGTTCAACCTGCCCATTGATCCCTCTATTGTGGTTTCAGAGAATTTTACTGTTGCGGGCACTGCCGGTATCAATGACGAACCTTTCGAGGTGCAGATACACGACAACCAAACGGTAAAAATTATTTTTTCTGATCTGGGTATACTGCCAGCTCTGGAAACCATAAAGATTATTGCCAGCAACATACTTTCTGAAGATGGTCTGCCGCTTACCGGATTGAAAAGCAGCTCTTTTATTGTCCCTGACGAGCGACCTATTGTAGAGGGAGTGGAAGTAGTTACCAATAATGAAAATGGTGGTTTTGGTGTGGCCAAAAGTACAAAAGATGGGTATGTCTATTTGATTATGATGGGCGAAACAGCTCATTCTCTTGCTGATATTGACAATTCACTAAATATTGCCAAAGCAGCTAGATCTGAGGTAACTCAACCTGGTGCCTCTGTCCCTATTTATACCGAAGGACTTCATGGTGGCGTATATCGTTATTATGCCAGCGACACCGATGGAAGGATTTCTGAACCCGATAATGTAGTGGTAATTGTGAATGCAACAGGCCCGGTTACTTCCATTGAAAATCTGGAGGAGACAAAAATTAACTGGCATGTTAGTCATGGAGTGTTAACCTTACATCCTGAAAATCAAGACAAAATCTATCATTTCCAGATTTTTGATATTTCTGGCCGTACAATCATTCGGGAGGATAACATTAAAGGAGTTTTTTCAACTTCTTTACCTGATATACAAAACGCCCCCTTGATTCTTCGCATTATGAATGCTGATGGAGTAGTAACGGCAAAGTTTTTCTATTAAAAAAACAACATTGAAGTTGCTTCACCAATTAACATTAAATTTTCTCATCCTAAAAACAAACCTTATGAACCTATTTACAAAATTACAAAAGAACGTGGTTTTGCATCTTGCTCTTATATTAATGGGCTTTTTGCTTGCAAGCCCGGCGGCCAGGGCCCAAACGTCGAATGAATATACTGTTGATCAGATTGCTGATCTGGTGACAGATGTTGCGGCAAGTGCTTACGATGAATATATTCTGACTACCGAGGGGGGCGTTTATGACCTTCCTGAAGCTTTGGATATAACAGCCTCGGCTACCATAAAAGGCGCACCCGATCTTGTTGCCCGTCCTGTTTTGAGCTTTACTGTAAACCCCAATAACTGGGCAGGTATATTCAGAATACGCAATGCAACCGAGGTAATAAACGTAACCATTGAAAACCTTGAATTTGATCAGTCCAATGAAATAGGATTATTGATTCGCGCTGACGTGGCATCAAATATTGTTGTCAGAAATTGCTATATATATGGTAATACCAATAGCAATGGTAGTTTTAGGTTGCAAACCGGAGGTATATCCCTTACTATGGAAAATACCCTGGTAAGAGATTCTGGGCAACGATTTATCCATTTATATACAACGGGTGAAGTTTATGGTCCGGTCAATCTTGTCAATTGTTCATTTAACAATATTGCTGGTCCCGTTATATATTACAGGTCTTCTGGCGGAGTTGTGGCAATTGGTACCGATGTAATGGTCGACCATGTCACATTCAATAATATTGGAGGTACAGAAGGAGTGCTAAAATTTAGGGATATGACCGGTCAGATCGTAGTGAAGAACAGTATATTCAGTAATGTAGCCGGAACCTTGGAAACGAATTTTGTAATACCGGATTATAGCTATGTAAATGGTTTTGAAACCGTACCCGAAGCAACCAACTCTATTGAAGTTGATCCCATTTTTGCGGATGCAGCCAATAACAATCTAACCCTATTAAACGCTGATCAAATGATTGGTGGTGATTTCCAGATATTAGGTGACCTAACCTGGTACGATGATGCTTTTGCACCTGTAGTTTATGAAAACCTGGTAAGGGTAGATGATACGCATGTGAGGGTAGAGTTTAATGAAATGATGGATTCGGGAACCCTGGAAGTGCTGGCAAATTACACCCTTAGCGGAACCTTTGGGTTAACAGGCAATCCTACCGAAGTTGTGGTGGCTGAAGATGCCAAAAGTGTGTTGCTGGAAGTGCCGGATTTAAGTACAATGGCTTTTACTCAAACCGTAGTAGTTACCGTGGCCAATGTAACGGATCTGGCAGGTAATTCGATCGAGGAAGAAAATGTTGCTACTTATACCTATCTGGATGAAACCCCACCGGTTGTCACCATGGCACAACAGGAATTAACCAATGATGAAGGTGTTTTTGCTGTGGCACAAAGCAACGAAACCGGAATGATCTATCTTGTTATGGAAGGCGAAGCAATTACTTCTATAGCCGATTTTCAAACCGCCATTGATGGTTTAAAAGGTGTAGGTGCTGCAGTAGATGTTGCTGATACAGATGTGCAGATAGATGTCTCTGGTTTATTGGTGGGCAACTATTTTGCTTATGCAGTGGACGATTACGATAATATTTCAGCCCAAAGTGAAAACCCGGTATTCCTTACTGATAATACAGCCCCTGTTGTAACGCTTGAAGCACAGGAGGTTACCAACGCATCAAGCGGTGCCGATATTACCGTGGCAACCACTGAGGCAGGTGTGATCTATCTTATCCTTGAAGGCGAGGTTGCCTCATCAGTAGTCGATTTACAGACTGCTGTGGCAGCCGGAAACGGCGCCATGGGAATGGTAGAGCTTGGTGGTACATTGGAAATTATGGTTTCAATGTCAAATGTAACCCCTGGACTTTATTATGCCTATGCTGTAGATCTTTCCGGAAACATCTCTGAGGTAAGCGAAAATGCTGTTACTGTTACTGAGTATGTTCCCCGAGTAAGATATTATACCGATCAGCAGACCGCAGAACTCTCCAATGATATTATATCGGCCAGCGATGGTGACGTTTTTGTTTTAACAACAGATGGTGGTGACTATGCACTGGATGCCTGGCACAAAATTACCGCCAAAATAACCATTATGGCAGACAGAGACCTGTTAAACAGGCCTGTTGTAAGCAATTACAGAGAGTCTGGCACTTATCAGATATTCAGGTTGTTTGGTGATGGTTCTTCATTAACCCTGAGAGGGATTGAGCTTAATAGTAAAGAACATCCGACCTTCCCTGTAAAGTATATGATCAGAGTAGATTCAAATATAGGTCGCTATTCTCTGGTAGTGGAAGATTGCCATTTTAGGGGAGCTTTAAAAGGCGGAGGCGGAACGATTCTGAAAACTTACGGCGGAACCTATGGCGATAGTATTATTTTCCGCGATTGCATTTTTGAAGATACCGAAGCAATTAGTATGACCGGTTTATCTTCTGAGAATTCTCCCGAATGGGATAATATGGAAATAACGAATTGTACTTTCATGAATATTGCTGAAGAGGTAATCGCCATAAAAGATCAGCCTTCCGTAAACAAGGAATTTCCTATTCTTATTGATCATGTAACATTTTACAATGTAGGATCTGATAGTCAGGATATTATATTTGCCGATTCTTTAACAAAAGTTACTGTTACCAATTCTATTTTTGTTAACTCACCTTCTCCAACCATTTTTGATATTTATGGCGATGATACCAATCAATCTTCCATAGATTATTTCAATTATTTTGAGGCTAACCTTCCGGTTGCTGTTGGAAGCGGTATTGTTGGCACCAATGTATGGAATCAGGATCCTCAGTTTGCCAATCCTGCCGAAGGTGATCTTACCCTGGGAAATGTTGATTTATATACGTTAGGAAATGATGGATTGCCATTGGGCGACCTTCGCTGGGCAGACGTTTTGGGACCCAAAGTATTGCAGGAAGTACTTGCATTATCTGATTCTACCTTATTGATCCGTTTCAGTGAACCCATTGACACCACATCTGCTACTATTCCTGCCAATTATATCATGAGTGGTACGGCAGGTTTAACCGGAGCGGTGAAGAACGTGGAGTTGTATAACTTCCAGGCAGTAGTAGTTACTACAGGTAGCTTTATCGGTTTAACCGACCTTGATCTTGTAATTACAGTTTCCAATGTGGAAGACCTTAAAGGAAATGCAGTAGATTCAGAACACAATACAGTAACCTATACTGTAGAACAATTAATGCCGGTAGTTTTTGCTGAAGAACAGCAGGTTACCAATGCCAGCGATCAGGTAGTTGTTGTTCAGACTTCTTTGGGATCAGGATTTGCTTATATCGTTCTAGATGGTGAACCACAGGAAACAGGAACTGACCTGGACAATGCTGTTGCCGCAAACAACGGTGCCAAACAGGAAGTGGTGGCTTCTTACACCGATGTGGAAATTTCAACCTACACAATTACTCCCGGAACCTACTATGCATACTATGTGGATGCATCCGGAAATATGTCAGAAAAAGACGATAGCCCCATTATGGTTACCGATGGTATTGCACCACAGGTAAGTGCCGGTGTTCAATCAGCTACCAATGGTCAGGATCAATTTGTGTTAGTACAAAGTAGTGAAGACACTGGCAAGGTTTATATTGTCCTGGATGGAGTTCCACAAACTACAATGGCAGACTTCCTTACTGCAGTAGCGCTTAAAAATGCCGGCGTGGTTAATGTTACAGCCGCCGATACCGATCTGCAGATTTCAACTTCCGGATTAACACCAGGAATTTATTTCCCTTATGCCATTGATGCAGCAGGTAATATTTCTGCCAAAGGCACAAATCCTATCAACATTACGCTGGCTACTGATGTGAAACTTTTCGATAAATCATCATTGAAAGTATTTGCCTCCAAAGGGAATATTGTGATCTCCTCTGATCAGTCAGATATTCAGCATGTAATGGTCTATGATATAGTGGGAAGGAAAGTTATAGATGTAGAAGGTTTGGAAACCGGACATTTATCAGCCCCCGTTGAGCATAATGGTGTTTACATAGTAAAAGTGATAGATGGTAATAATCGTATGATTACTACCAAGGTTATAGTACAGTAAAAAATTAGGGCGTAGGCAAATTCACTTTGCCTCGCCCTTATTTCTTTGAATACTGGATTTTATCTGTGTTAGGAATGATGGTATTACGCATTATTGTTGCATCAAATGAAAGGTGAAAACAGTTTATTTAAACCCCTTTTGAAATATGAGAGTTAACTGGATCATAGCGTTTTTTATTTTAGGTTTGGTTTCATGTGAGGACAATGCGCAAAAAGACTTAAAAGAGGAAGTAAAGTCAGCAGAAGAGCACAGAATTGATCTGCTCGTAAAAGAGTATATGGGTTTACCTGCCATTACTGTGACCGATGCTTTTTCTGAGCGCAGCGCAGGAACCCTCCATGATTTTTATTCGGAAGGCGATTATTGGTGGCCTGATCCTGAAAATCCTGATGGTCCATATATACAGCGCGACGGCATGAGCAACCCTGACAACTTTATTGCCCACCGCTATGCCATGGTGCGCATGAGCCGTATCGTAGGTGCAATGACCAGTAAATGGATCCTTAGCGGCGATGAACAATATGCTCTGGAAGCCATGAAGCACCTTAAGGCCTGGTTTGTAGATGAGTCTACCAGAATGAATCCACACATGCTCTATTCACAAGCCATCAAGGGACGCCACACCGGGCGTGGTATCGGCATTATCGACGGTCTGCATTTGGTGGAAGCTGCCCGAAGCGCGCAATTAATTGCCGATGTAAAAGGAATAAACCCTAACGATATTCAGATGATCAAGCAATGGTTTAGCGATTATCTCCACTGGATATCTACCCACGAATATGGCAAGGCTGAAATGGTGCATCCCAATAATCACTCCACCGTTTGGGCAGTTCAGGCATCTGCTTATGCGCTGCTGGTGGATGATCAGGAGATGATTCAGTTTTGCAAAACCAGGTTCAAGGAACATCTTCTTCCGTCGCAGATGGCGGTAGATGGTAGCTTTCCCCTGGAGCTGGACAGAACCAAGCCTTATGGCTATTCGATTTTTAATCTCGATGCCATGAGTTTACTGGCACAAATCCTTACGCTTGCCGGGGATGAAAATCTTTGGCTCTATACCACCGAAGATGGTAAAGGATTGAAAAAGGGTCTCGAATTTCTCTATCCTTACATCAAAGATAAATCAGCATGGCCCTATGAAGCTGATGTGTTGTACTGGGATGAATGGCCGGTGAGACAGCCTGCATTGGTGTTGGGCGGAATTGCCTATTCAAATAGTGAATATATTGACTTGTGGAAACAGCTGGAGTCCGATCCTGAAGTGACAGAAGTACAGCGAAACCTGGTAATGCGGTATCCGCTGCTATGGTTGAATAATTAATGATGACCTTAAATTGTAAAATAGATGATCTGTTTTTGGAATAAAACGATTTTAGTTTTTGGTGTTGTAATGGTGATGCTTTCATCTTGTGCCGCCGTCGCAAAAGATGATATTGATCAAATAGTAAATGAAAATCTGGAGTTTAGTGAAGAGCAATTAAAACTGATGCTTTTGGATTTAGACAATTCTTCTATGAATCCAAGGAGCATCCATGATGATGATGGCACCACCCGTATGGTGCAATCAAAAGACTGGACGAGTGGTTTTTTCCCTGGTAATTTATGGATGATTTACGAGTTTTCAAAGGATACACTCTTTAAAGAAGCTGCCCATCATTATACCCTGAACATTGAAAAGGAAAAAATGAATGGTGGAACGCATGATATGGGCTTTAAGATGTATTCCAGTTTTGGAAATGGTTACCGTCTTACCGATAACCAGCAATATAAAGATATACTTTTGCAATCGGCCAATACCTTAATCACAAGGTTTAATCCTACGGTGGGATGTATCCGCTCGTGGGATCATAACAAAGATAAGTGGGATTTTCCGGTCATCATCGATAATATGCTCAACCTGGAGCTCCTTTTCTGGGCCAGTCGCGAAACACGTGACTCAACGTATTACAAAATAGCAGTATCACATGCAGAAACAACCCTAAGAGACCATTTTAGGGAAGATAACAGTTCTTATCATGTGGTATCGTATGACACGTTGACGGGTAATCCGGTGAAAAAGAATACCCATCAGGGATATTCACACCAGAGTGCATGGGCACGAGGCCAGGCCTGGGGTTTGTATGGCTTTGTTATGACCTATAGAGAAACCGGGATGGAAAAATTTCTTGATCAGGCGCACAAAATTGCCCGGTTTATACTTGATCATCCCAATTTGCCGCAAGATAAAGTGCCCCACTGGGATTTTGATGTGCCCGACATGCACAACGAACCCCGCGATGCTTCTGCCGCCGCAGTAATATGTTCAGCCCTTTACGAGCTTGGTCTTTATTCGGGTAAGGACGATAAGGAGTATTACCAAAATCAGGCCGATAAGATCCTAAGATCATTATCTGCCCCTGAATACCGCGCTGCTTTGGGCGAAAATAACTTTTTCCTGCTAAAACACAGTACCGGAGACTATCCTAAAGATTCGGAAATTGATGTGCCTATTATTTATGCCGACTACTATTTTCTGGAAGCCAATTTGCGCCGTCAGAAAATTGCAGGAAACTGGGAGGGCGAAAAGGCAGCAGTGATCAATAAACTTGATGATGTAGTGTATAACGGATCAACATCACCAGTTTCGGAAAAATGGGAAAGACTGGCCCAACTGGCCATGGAGAAAAATGTGAAAGTGGCTCCCGGTATCATCGGTAATTCACTGGAACAAGGGGATGATGCCTATTTTGCCTGGATTAGGGACCTGCAGGATACCGGGCTGTTTGAATTCTGGAATCATGGGTATCTGCATAAAAGATGGGAGGATAACAATAAAAAGTATGCTGAGTTTCTTAATACCGATGTTCAACAACAGATTGAGTTTATCCGGCAAACACAGGATTTGGGTCGGGAAAAAGCGGGCATAGTATTTACCGCTTTTGGAGCACCGTATAACTGGTCTGATGAAAATACTACTATCGCCTTAAAACATTTTCCTGAATTAAAAGTATGGTTTTATCCCGAAGATAAATCTCAAAACGAAAAAATACTGCTCCAAAGGATACCTGCATTGAACATTGAATATCCGGTGCATCGGCCTGGGTTTTATCATTTTTTCAACAGCTACTATTTCTACTCATCCAATGATGTGATTACTATTCAGGGGCATCCCCGAAGCTGGGATGATTATGGTTTCAAACAGTTTGAATTGATCGTAGATTATCTGAAAAGCATTGATGCCCCAATTATTCTGCCATCTGATCTTAAATAGATTCAGGACCGTACGTTCCTTTAATTATCTGATAAAAGAACTCCTCAAATGAGAAAAAAAATGAATCTTCGCCTGTTCATGCTTCCCATCATGACCCTTTTTCTTCCCATTGTGGCCCTGTCTGCTACTTACCAGGTAAATTCGGCAAGTGCTTTTACTTCCGTTCAAGCGAATGCTTCAATGGGAGATACCATTATATGGGTGCAAGGCTTGTATTATGACATAGATATTCTCTTATATAAATCGGGACTATTCATTAAGGCGGAAGTACCCGGAAAAACAGTATTTGCCGGTGCTTCTAAACTGAAACTTACCGGAAATAATAATACAATAAGCGGCTTTCAGTATCTCGGCGGAAATATTGGCAACGGAAATGTTATCGATATAGAAGGAAGCTACAACCATGTAACCCAAATAAACATCAAGGATTACTATAGCTATAAATATCTTGTAATTCGCGAAGCGGCTGAATTCAACACCATTTCTTACTGCAATTTTGAAAACCGCACCTTCATCGGCGATCAAAACATACTCTCTGTCCTTGTCTCACCAAATAAACCCGGTTATCATACCATCCGACACTGTTCATTTAAGAACTTTAAAGGCACTACCCCCGGAGGTGACGCAGGCGTTGAACCCATTCGGATTGGATTGAGCTCACAGGCCGAATATATCAGCAGAACCACTGTTGAATATTGCTATTTCACACAATGCAATGGGGATAGTGAGATTATTTCGCATAAGAGCAAACAGAATGTTTACCGCTACAATACTTTTAAGGACAATCCTTATGGTGAACTGGTTCTTCGCCATGGGGATGAAGGTATTGTTTACGGAAATTTTTTTCTTGATGGATATGGTGGAGTAAGAATAAAGGAAGGACAGGACCATGTAGTGTTCAATAATTATTTTAGTGGGATTACCAGCAGAGCAATTAACCTGCAGAATTATTCTGCTGATCCACTTCAAAGAATACTGATTGCCTACAATACTATTGTGAACAGCGAAGAAGTTACCCTTGGAGGGAGCGGTTCTTACCCACCTTCTAATGTTACTATTGCCAATAATATTTTTTACAATCCCCTGAGTGCATTGATCAATGATCCTACCGGCCATGAAATATGGCTGGGCAATATGTATTACGGACAATTAGGAATAGCCCCATCCGAAGGAATTGTAGAGTCCAATCCTGAACTTGAGCTAAACAGTGAGGGTTACTACCAGATCAGTTCAGGCAGCCCGGCCATTCACTCGGCACAGACCGGCTATCCTGCCATTACCGAAATAACCGGGCTTGATATTGACCACAATATCATGCTCGACATTATGAAACAAATCCGTCCATCAGACATTAGACTTAAAGATGTTGGCTGTAATGAATATTCAAGTTCCATTGCCCTGAAACCTCATGCTACTGATTCTAATACAGGCCCGGAATATTTACACGATCAGAACTATGTTGTACTCTACATCACTATTGATGGCGATGGAACGGTTTCAACTGATCCCTCTGCAGGAGTATATACCGCTGGAGAAGAAGTTACCCTCACGGCAATCCCGGGGCCCTTTGAAGTATTTAAAGAATGGGGCGGCGATGTTTCAGGTTCCACAAATCCGCTTATTATTACCATGGACGCGAATAAAGAGGTAACCGCTGTTTTTGAGACATTGCCCGTAAACAATATCCAGATTTTTATGGAAGGGGAAGGGGATGTTTCTGTTGATCCTCCCGGCTGGAATTACCTTGATAACACCCACATAACGCTGACAGCGGTGCCTGATTCAGGGTACGTGTTTGATCAATGGACGGGTAATATCTTTTCAACCGATAATCCACTTGAATTAACCATCAATACAGATCTTATACTTTTTGCCAATTTTAAAAGCCAAACAGTAAATACAGAAGAGTTAGATTATGCTGTTTCCGATAAATTTACCCTGATAAAGCTATTTCCTAATCCTGTGTACGGTTCCATTCAAATTATTTTAACCGATAAGCAGCATTTCAGCATTGGAGATATTTTCGCGTATGACGCTAAAGGCACATGCATTTTAATTGAATCTGGTGATAAGCTGATCATGAACCAGGAAAATTCTTTTTCATTAGATGTATCACAACTTCCTCCTGGGGTATTCTCAATGCAGTTTCAGGTTTATTCTGCAAAAGATAATCAGGTTAAGTTGTATTCCGGAAAGTTTGTGAAAATGAACTAAAAATCTACGGTACGTAATTAGAAAATAAAAATCCGTGGCCTTTTCTCCAGGCCAGGGGTATGTGAAATCTACTTCTACTTTGTTTCAAGGCTGATGGGATAGAACCTTGAAACAGAACTGGAATATGATAGATGACGGATGTACCTGTAGGAACAGGTCCTAACCTGTCCTCAAAGCATCAATGGTAATCGGTCCAGACCGGTTATTCATTGCTATGGCCGGCTCTTAACTTATCAATTATTCTCATGTTACGGCAGCTTCAAGAGGAACAGGTGCCGGTTTGTCATCAATAACGGCTGGGAAATTGCATCGTAATCTCTCACAGATGATTAATTATTATTATATTGCCTATATTTTTGATAAAAAAGCCAACTTTAAAAAAGAGTAACGAAGATATAAATATACCCGTTATGATGAATACCCGATTACTTTCAATGATCGCATCTATTTCATGCATAGTTTCTTGCGATGATGCTGGAAAAAATAGTGCATCTCAAATCTCTGATGCACCCAACGTCCTTTTTATTAGCATTGACGACTTGCGGTCTGGGCCAGGAAATTATGGAAACGTCTATATCAAGTCTCCCAATATTGACCGGCTGGCTGAGTCGGGGGCCGTATTTACCAACCATTATGTTCAGGTTCCTACATGTGGAGCTTCACGTTTTAGCCTTTTAACCGGCATGTTCCCTGAAACGACCAGGCAATTGAACAATGAAGCCATCAAGCAATTTATTTCCGGAGAGGAGGAAACGGAGTCTCCTGAAACATTTATTCACCACCTGCGACGCAATGGGTATTATACTGTTGGTATTGGTAAAATCGGTCATTCTGCCGATGGACTTTTATACGGGTATACGGAACCAATGAGCGAGATCTATGAACTGCCTTACAGCTGGGATGAGATGTTGTTTGAGGCGGGGAAATGGGGAACCGGTTGGAATGCATTTTTTGGTTATGCCGACGGAGAAAACCGCCAGAGCATGGATCGCCAGGTAAAACCTTATGAAATGGCTGATGTGGATGAC
>JBEPXC010000017.1:0-30099 GCA_041642035.1 Sphingobacteriia bacterium | reverse complement strand
CGTCGCTTACCAATCCTGGCGAACAAACCCTGCCGGCTGAAAGTACTTCGGAGATAAACACCAACTTACCCCATGCCACAGAAGCTAATGAATCCGTCAGGCCTTCTTCTACGGATATAAATTTCTCTGGTCTCTTTAATGCCTCCAGAGAGGCAGCAAAAGATACCGTACCTGGGGCCCAATCAACTCACCTGAGTGATGGCCAAAAGGTTGTGCAACAGACCCTTCTTTCCTCTTCCGCAGCTACCACACGTCCCCTGGATAACCTTGATCAACTGGAGACAGGCATTTACAGCAAAAATCTGGAGCAAATGCCCATGAGTGGTTTTGGTGTTCAAGTGGCCAGCTATTCTACTACCAGCAATTTGGTGAGTTTATCGGAAGCTTATGCAGAGAGATACGCTAAACCTGTCTTTATTAACGTCTCCCATGTAAATGGACGCAAGCTTTATAAGCTTATCATCGGGCGTTTTGATAACAGATCAGATGCCGAAGCTTTTCGCGATAATCTCAGAAGAGATGATTTTCCGGATAGTTTTTTGATCCTCTTTGGAAATATCTGATTGATCCTTATCTGAAATTTTCTTTTAAAAACAAGCTTCTGCGGATATTTTTTCGCAGAAGTTTGTTGTTTTTGGGCGAATCCAAAAAGAGTGAGCAAAAAGCAATAAATTTCTCTTAAATAATTTAGACTGTAAATTAACATAAAAAAAATGATTAATTTTGATGACTGTCTGCTCTTTTTTAAAAAATGACGTCAAACCATCAATATTAACTAAGTTATTATGGGATTTATAGAATTTGACAAAAACCAACTCATCAATCTTGAATATTCGCTAGGTAAGGAAATGCTAAGAAGCAACCGGGCAGGCTCTTTTTCCTGTACCACTATCATAGGCTGTAATACCCGAAAATATCATGGGCTGCTTGTCTGTCCTCAACCCCTGCTTGATAACTCTATTCACGTATTATTGTCTAAGGTGGATGAAACCATCATACAAAGAGATTCTGAGTTTAACCTGGGCATTAATATATTTCCCAACGATTACAATCCCAAAGGACACAAATACGTAAGAGATTTTTCTGCTGATGTCATACCCCTTATAACCTACAGAGTAGGAGGGGTAATCTTTACCAAGGAGACTTTATTTGTAACGGAAGAACAAAAAGTAATGATCCGCTATACCCTGGTAGAGGCAAAATCTCCTACAACCCTTCGTATAAAACCTTTTCTGGCTTTCAGAAATATTCATCAGCTGAGCAAAAAAAACATCTATCTCGATACCAAATATGAATCGGTGCCTAATGGAATAAAAACACGCATGTATGAGGGATATTCACCCTTGAGTATTCAATTTTCCAAATCCAAAGTAGAGTATGTACATGCCCCCGACTGGTATGATGACTTCGAATACTTTCACGAGCAAAGAAGAGGGTATGATTTCAGAGAAGATTTATACGTCCCCGGTTTTTTTGAAATGCCCATAAAAAAAGGAGAGAGTATTATCTTTTATGCCGGCACTGAATCCATTAATCCCAACCTGATTAGCCGTCTGTTTAAGAAAGAGCATAAAGCCCGAACACCTCGCAACTCCTATGATAATTGTTTGTCTAATGCAGGAGAGCAATTTTTTTACAAGCACAACAATGGAACCGACATTATTGCCGGATATCCATGGTACGACCGTGTAGGAAGATATACTTTTTTATCCCTCCCGGGTTTATCATTGGCAAAAAATTCAGCCCGAGCCTGCCAGAATGTAGTGGAAACCATGATAGACCAGATGAAAGGAGGTTTCTTTCCTGAAACCGGTAGAGGACTTCAGACTTCTTATGTATCTGCCGACACTTCATTATGGTTTATATGGGCATTGCAGAAATGTAATGATAAAAAAGATTCCCTTAAAGTATTATGGAAAACCTATGGGGATACCGTTAAAGAAATTCTTGATGCCTATGCTGAGGGGACACCCTTTTTGAAACTGAGAGAAAACAAGCTCTTGTATATAGATCCTTCCTTTCCTTCTATTACCTGGATGAATGCCATGGTGGGAGGAAAAGCTGTGACACCTCGTTATGGTTATGTCGTAGAGATAAATGCGCTCTGGTATAATGCACTTACGTTTGCTATCGAGGCAGCCACTGCAGCTAAGGATAAACAATTTGTGAAAAAATGGAAGGATATTGCACAGAGTATACCTGAAACTTTTCAGAGCTTATTCTGGAATCGTGAAAAAAACAGACTTTTTGATTATGTTGCTGATGACTTTACTGAACCCGGTATCAGACCTAATCAAATTATAGCAGCGTCACTTCCTTACAGCCCATTGAGCGAGGAGATGATAAAAGATGTAATAGATGTTGTGACGAAAAAGTTACTCACCTCACGTGGGCTGCGGACCTTGTCTCCCGGCAACATCCTTTATAAGGGCAGGTATATGGGCAATGAGAGTGAACGTGATCGTGCATTGCACCAGGGGACTGTTCATCCATGGCTATTGGGCCATTTTGCCGATGCATATCTGAAAATATATGGCAAATATGGGGCAAGCTTTATTGAAAAACTTTATAATAGCTTTCAGGATGATATGATAGAAGATGGTATCGGTACCATTTCCGAATTATATGAGGGAGACCCACCTCATTCGGGAAGAGGTGCCATATCCTTTGCCGCCAACATTGCTGAATTGCTTAGGATGAAGGCAATGATAGATGGATTTGAAGAAAATAGCAAATAACAATTAAAAAATTTTAGGGAGCTATATGAGAGTTTTAATGTTTGGATGGGAATTTCCCCCTCATATTTCAGGTGGTTTAGGCACAGCTTGTTATGGTCTTACCAAAGCCTTACTGAAATGTGGTGTTGATTTGATTTTTGTTGTACCTAAAGCCTATGGTGACGAGCAACCCGGTTCAATACGGTTGGTAAATGCCAGTGATGTAGCTGTAAATGTGCAGGATGACATTTTTAAGGAGTATATAGACAATATATCCTTTGTGGAAATTGATTCAAGGCTTGTTCCCTACGCTACTGATGAGCAATACTACCACATTATGGAAAGTGTTGAAAAAGGCATAACGCATGAAAAAGGAGAGTTGCAATCACAAAAATTCTCCTTCAGCGGGGGTTATGGACAAAACTTAATGGCAGAAGTAAAACGATATGCAATGATTGCCCTGGAAGTGGCCAGACAATATGATTTTGATCTTATTCATGCCCACGACTGGCTAACCTATATGGCAGGAAAAGAAGCCCGTAGAATATCGGGTAAACCCTTGATTGTGCATATGCACGCCACCGAATATGATCGTTCAGGGGAAAATGTAAATACCCTGGTTTTGGATATTGAAAAAGAAGGAATGCAAGCCGCCGATATGGTTATCGCGGTAAGCCATTTAACGCGTCATACTGTTATTAACCGTCATGGAATTGATCCCAATAAAGTAGTAACGGTGCATAATGGTGTAGAGCCTTCAGAGAAAGAAGAAGACACTGTCATAGAAAGGCATCTGAGTGAAAAGATCGTTACCTTCCTTGGACGTATTACTTTCCAGAAGGGCCCTGAATACTTTATTGAGGCTGCTTACAAAGTGTTGAAACGTGACGATAATGTGCGCTTTGTTATGGCCGGAAGCGGAGACATGCTACCCAAAATGATTCGACGAGTGGCCCGATTAGGGATAGCCCATAAATTTCACTTTACCGGCTTTCTAAAGGGAGATGATGTAGATAAGATGTTTGGATTGTCTGATGTCTATGTTATGCCCTCGGTAAGCGAACCCTTTGGCATATCTCCTCTGGAAGCCATGAGAAGCAATGTACCGGTCATTATTTCAAAACAATCGGGCGTGGCAGAAGTGCTAAAACATGCCATCAAGGTCGATTACTGGGATGTTGATGCCATGGCAGATGCTATTTATGCCCTAACCCATTATAAGGCACTGCCAGATACCTTTAAAAAATACGGGCGCGAAGAAGTCGATAATATAAAATGGGATCAGGCCGGTGTTAAGGTAAAGGAAATCTATGAAAAGTTTCTTGCTTAGTCACTGAGGATTTATTATCAGAAAAAAGAATTGTTGAATCATTTACTGTAAGAAAAACAGTTTTAAACAGAGGAGAATTATGAAGTCTATTTGCTTATATTTTCAGGTACACCAGCCTTTCAGATTAAGAACTTACCGCTTCTTTGATATTGGTCACCAACACGATTATTTCGATGAATATGCCAACCGGTATATGATGCGGCAACTGGCAGAGAAGTGTTACCTTCCGGCCAACCAAATATTGCTGGATTTGATTAAAAAACATGGTGCAGATTTTCGTGTTTCCTTTAGCATATCGGGTATGGCCATTGAGCAATTTGAGATGTATGCCCCCGAAGTATTAGACAGTTTCAGAGAGCTTGCCAAAACCGGCAATGTGGAGTTTTTGGCTGAGACTTATGTACATGGTTTGGCTGCCCTTAAGAGTAAGAAAGAATTTTTCAGGCAAGTTAAACTGCATGAGAAGAGAACATTTGAATTATTTGGGCTAAAACCTAAGGCATTTCGCAATACAGAGTTGATCTATAATGATGAAATTGGCAATTTTGTATATGAGCTGGGCTATAATACGGTACTTACGGAAGGTCCCAAACATATTCTGGGATGGAAAAGCCCCAACTTGCTTTATTGTAGTGCCTCCAATCCCAAGGTTAAGCTTTTGATGAAAAATTTTCAGCTCTCTGATGATATTGCTTTTCGTTTTTCTGTAAAGGAGTGGAGTGAATGGCCTCTGACGGCTGATAAATATACCGGTTGGCTAAATAATGTAGATCCGAAGACTGAAGTCGTGAACATATTCCTGGATTATGAAACCTTTGGGCATCATCAATCTAAGAAATCAGGAATATTTGACTTTTTGAAAGCACTGCCACAAAGTATTTTTAATCAAGCTGCATACACTTTTAAAACACCCTCACAACTATCTTCCTCTCTTCAGCCAGCATCTCCGGTACATATACCCTTTTCAATTTCCTGGGCCGACGAAGAGCGCGACATCACCGCCTGGCTGGGTAATGAAATGCAAAATGAAGCTGTGAGCAAATTGTATGACCTGGAACCATGGTTAGTGAAATGCAACGATCCGGATATTCTTAGCGACTGGAATAGACTCCAGACCAGCGAACATTTTTATTATATGTCTACAAAGTGGTTCTCTGAAAGCATGGTGAAAACCCGCATCAACCCTTTTAACTCTCCCTACGACGCATTTATTAATTATATGAATGTATTGGTCGATTTTGAAATACGTGTAAAAGATACCTGTGAAAAAGCTCAGGCTGATGATCTGCATGCTGCAGATAAACCCATACCGAAAGCAAGAAAAACAGCTCCTTCGGCAAAAGCAGTGAAGAAAGTTGCTGAGAGTTCACAAAAGAAAACCAGCGCAAAAAGCAGAAAATAAACCGGCAACGAAGCTATTCTTTCAATTGGGCTACCAGCAACTTTACTGCCTTCAGTAAAACTAAAAGTGCTTATGTCATGTTATCTTTTAAATCAGGACTATTATGCATTTTTTCGATCAATTATTTTCTCTATTGTTTTAAATTCTTAATCTTTTTTTGAGGCTTTCCCTCCCTTCTCGATGTTTTCTATCTTAATTATGGGATTATAAAAAATCAGATAATATGAATTGTGCCGGAATTTCATCCCTGCTGAATGATATGAAGTGTTGAAAAACAGCATCTATGATCTTCATTCTTTATGTTAGCCCTCTTATCAAGGGAGGTTCCGCGGCATTTATGGAAATTTTTGTAAATTCGTCAACTTTTTTGGAATAAAGGATAAAATAAATTTAAGTAAATTGATTATGATAGACACAATTAAGAAACCTGATTACTTGTTTGAGGTAAGTTGGGAAGTATGTAATAAAATTGGAGGAATACATACGGTGATCAGTACCAAAGCACTGCCACTCTCTGCTGCATTAAACGATAATTATATCTGCATAGGTCCGGACGTATGGAAAGAGACACATGGAAACCCGGAGTTTATTGAAGATAAATACCTGTACCGATCTTGGCGCAAACAAGCCCAGAAGAACGGACTGCATTTTCGTATAGGAAGATGGAATATTCCCGGTGAACCCATCGTAATTCTGGTAGACTTTACTCCCTTTTTTATCGATAAAGACGCCATTTTTGCAGATTTGTGGGTGAAATTTGGACTCAATTCTCTCAACGGACAGTGGGATTATACCGAACCAGCCCTGTTTGGATACGCTGCTGGGAAAGTGATTGAGAGTTTTTATGAATATCATATTTCTGCCCGCGATACCCTTTTGGCACACTTCCATGAGTGGATGACCGGTGCAGGTGTTATGTACCTTAAGGATCATGTACCTCAGGCGGGAACACTCTTTACTACCCACGCCACTACATTGGGTAGAGCTATTGCCGGCAACAATTTGCACCTGCACTCGGAAATAAATAAAATTGATCCTGAATCAAAAGCAGTAGAGCTGGGCATTGTTTCAAAACATAGCATGGAGAAAAATGCAGCGGCCAATGCCGATATATTCACCACCATAAGTAAGGTTTCGGCTAAAGAATGTCACAAACTGGTAGGTAAAGAGGTTGATTATATATCTCCTAACGGCTTTAATGAGGCTTTCGTACCCAAAGACGAGGATTTTGTTCTTAAGCGTAAGATAGCCCGCAAGCGCCTGCTTGATGTGGCTTCCGGGCTTCTTAACCAGCATATGCCTGAAGATAGCTTCTTGATGGTCAACAGCGGAAGATACGAATTTAAAAACAAGGGAATTGATGTATATATTGATGCCCTGGGCAAGCTCAATAAACAAAAACTCGATAATACTATCGTCGCATTTATTATGGTGCCTGCTAACCAAACAGGTGTGCGACCTGAAGTTATGGCAAGGGTAAGTAAACCCGATTTTAAATCGCCATTATCCAACGAGTACTCGACACATAAGCTGGTAGACACCACAGGAGATCTGATCCTGAAGAATATTAAAAAAGCCGGGCTTAACAATTCTCCTGAAGATAAAGTTAAGGTGGTTTTTGTTCCTGCCTATTTAAACAGCAGAGATGGTGCCATCAACCTGGGATATTATGAAACTCTTATCGGGATGGATCTTAGTGTTTTTGCTTCTTATTATGAGCCTTGGGGATATACTCCCCTGGAAAGCCTTGCATTTCATGTTCCTACCATTACCAGTTCACTTGCAGGATTTGGTTTATGGGCAAGAGACAATTTTCCCTTCGACAACTTTAGTGTAACGGTTATAGAAAGAAACGACTTTAATGATGTTGAAGTAGTCGAAAATTTGTTTTTGCATTTCAATACGATACTGCTTGAAAAGGGGTTGGGTAAATTTAATGATGGTAATAATGCCTACAATAGTTATTCGCACGAAAATCTCTCCTCCTATAGAGACCGGGCTGCTGAGATAGCCGATGCTACAATGTGGGATAAGCTCATACAGAATTATTATCACGCCTATGGCAGTGCCATGGAGATGGTGTCGCAAAGAGAGCATCTGTTTAAGTCTAGGCCAAAACCCTCTCGCCCACAGGAGATGCTAAAGACAAAAAATTCCAAGCCTAAATGGAAAAAAATTCTTATTGAAATCAATGTTCCTAAACAGCTGGAGGATCTGCAGCGCCTTTCGCGCAATCTTTGGTGGACGTGGAATTATGAAGCGACCAATCTCTTTAAAAGAATCGACCCTGTTTTATGGGAAAAAGCAGAAATGAGCCCTCCACGACTGCTCGACAGCCTTACTATTGAGCATTATCAAAACCTTATTGCCGATAAGGAATTTATGGCTGAGTACAAACGGGTAGTCAGCAAATTTGATGATTACATGCAGGCGGGGAAGAAGAAAACTTCTGACCAGGTAGCTTATTTTAGTATGGAATACGGGCTGCACACCTCTGTTAAAATATACTCGGGTGGTTTGGGCGTATTGGCAGGGGACTATTTGAAACAAGCCAGTGACGACAATATTGACCTGGTAGGTATTGGGTTGCTTTATCGCTATGGCTATTTCTCTCAAAATCTATCTCTTAATGGAGAGCAGCTGGCCAATTATCATGCACACAATTTTACCTATATGTCGGCACAGCCGGTAAGAAATGAAATGGGTGAATGGGTTAAGATTAGTATTGCTTTTCCCGGTCGCAACATCTATGCTAAAGTATGGCGCCTCGATGTTGGCCGTATTCCCCTGTATTTGCTGGATACTGATATTCCTGAAAATATTTCCATTGACAAGGTAGTAACACATCAATTGTATGGGGGTGACTGGGAGAACAGGTTTAAGCAGGAATTTCTGTTGGGTATTGGAGGTATTAGGCTGCTTGATGCCCTGGGACTTAAGCCCAAGCTGTATCACTTGAATGAAGGACATGCTGCTTTTGCAGGTCTTGAGCGCTTGCGTAAATTCGTTCAGGATGAAAAGCTTAGTTTCGAGGAAGCTATTGAGGCCGTTCGTTTTACCAGTTTGTTTACAACACATACACCTGTTCCGGCCGGTCATGATTTTTTCAGTGAAGATATGCTCCGTACCTACATGCCCCATTATGCCGATCGACTAGGGGTAAGTTGGGAAACATACATGGCTTTGGGTAAAATGCATCCCGAACTGACCGAGGAACGCTATTCGATGAGTGTATTAGCTACAAAACTATCCAGTGAAGTAAACGGGGTAAGCAAGATTCATGGTAGCGTATCCCGCGATATGTTTAAAGACTTATATCCTGGCTATTTTTCAGATGAGATCCATATCGGGCATGTTACCAATGGTGTGCACTACGGCACATGGTGTGCTCCCGAATGGCAGCAACTTTATATCGAAACTTTTGGTAAGGATTTCCTTAAGGATGTCTCAAATGCTACAAACTGGGAGAAGATACACCAGGTGGAAGATGCTAAAATATGGAATCTGCGTCAAAGTCAACGCAGCAAATTAATGGATTTTATCAGAAAACGCTTGTTGTCGAATCTTTCCCGTAGGCAGGAAACACCCAAAAAAGTGTATCAGACTCTTGAAGCTCTTGACGATAAAGCCCTTACCATTGGGTTCGCCCGTCGCTTTGCCACCTACAAGCGTGCTCACCTGTTGTTTAACGACCTCGAAAAACTCTCCAGGATAGTTAACAACCCCGATATGCCAGTGCAATTTCTGTATGCCGGCAAAGCCCACCCTGCCGATAAAGCTGGTCAGGAGCTTATTAAGCAAATTGTAGAGATTTCTAAGAAGAAAGAATTCCGTGGGAAGATTATCTTCCTTGAAGATTACGATATGGAGCTGGGAGAAGCCCTTGTAAAAGGAGTGGATATATGGCTCAACACACCAACGCGCCCTCTGGAAGCCTCTGGTACCTCAGGACAAAAGGCTGTTTTGAATGGTGTGATGAACTTCAGCGTGCTTGATGGCTGGTGGGGTGAAGGGTATATTCCCGAAGCCGGATGGGCCATTGAAGAAGAGAAAACATACGAGAACCAGTCTTATCAGGATGAACTGGATGCCGAGATTCTATACAATAGCTTCGAGAATGAAATTATTCCTATGTTTTATGATCGTAATGACCATGATGTGCCGCAAGAATGGGTGAGATGGATTAAGAACAACATAGCCGGTATTGCTCCTCATTATACCAATAAAAGGATGTTGGACGATTATTTTAAATTCTTTTATAATAAGCTTTTCAAAAACCATGATATCATATTTGCTGACAACTTCCGTAAGGCAAAAGAGCTCGCCAGGTGGAAGGGGAATATGATTAGAAGATGGGATACTATCGAGCTACACTCACTTAATATTATGAATACCTCTGACAATTCCCTGCTGTTGGGCGATAATTTCACCGCTGAACTTACCCTGGTGATTAATGATCTCAACGAAAGTGATTTTGGTGTAGAGATTGTCTTTATTCAAAAGACTTTTGAAGGAGAAGATGTAGTCATTTCAGTATTCGAAATGGAGCAACTCAAACGTGAAAGAGACTTGTTGACTTTTAAATGTCAGGTGCCTGCTCAAAGAGTGGGAATTTACAACTACGCTTTCCGTATGTTCCCCAAAAACCCATTGTTGCCGCATCGTCAGGATATGAACCTGATTAAGTGGTTTTCATAAATGAATTCTTAAACTATAAATCCCTGCTTTTACTTGAGCGGGGATTTGTTTGTTAATCTTTAATATAAACAATGATCTTATGAAGCTATTAGAAGGTAAAATAGCCCTGGTAACAGGTGGTTCAAGAGGTATAGGCAAAGCACTGGCACTGGCCTTCGCGGCGCAGGGAGCCCATGTGGCTTTTTCCGACCTTAAGTACGATGAAAAAGCACAGGAGCTTGAAAAGGAAATACAGCAACTTGGCGTGAAAGGCAAGGGATATGCTTCTGATGCCAGTAGTTTTTCCGAAAGCGAAAAGCTGGTCGATGAAGTGGTTGTCGATTTTGGCAGAATAGATATCCTTATCAATAATGCTGGTATTACGCGTGATACTTTACTCATGCGTATGTCTGAAGATCAATGGGATGATGTTATCCGAATCAATCTTAAGTCTACCTTCAACCTCACCAAGGCAGCCCAAAAATATATGCTCAAGCAACGAAGTGGTAGTATAATCAATATGAGTTCAGTGGTTGGTATGGGTGGCAATGCCGGTCAAGCTAATTACGCTGCCTCAAAAGCCGGTATGATTGGCTTTACCAAGTCTGTAGCTCAGGAACTGGGCCCCCGCAACATTCGTTGTAATGCCATCGCACCTGGTTTTATCGAAACCGATATGACCGCTTCACTTCCCGAAGATGTGAAAAAAGGCTGGGCCGAAAAAATCCCGCTCCGCAGAGCCGGACAGGCGCAAGATGTGGCCAATGTGGCAATCTTCCTGGCTTCAGATTTGTCCTCGTATGTTACAGGACAGGTTATTGCCGTGTGTGGTGGGATGACCAAATAAAAGATTTTAGTCCAGGATGAAATATTAAAAGGCTCTCTATGGAGCCTTTTTTTATAGGCTTATGATTATATAGGATTTCAAGGGGTATTCTGAAGGTTTTTTTATCTGCCCCTTCGCTTAAGCAACAAAAATATAATCAATATTATAAGGAGAAGTGGCGGAAAGAAGAAAAAAAAGCCCATTGTAGCGGCAAGTATTGGAACTATGATAATGCCGATAATTGGCCAAAGTATCAATACCCCTGCAATAATCAGTAATATTTGAAAATTCCTGCGCCTGCTGTTGGGGTGTGGATGTTTGCTTACCCGGTTAGATGCCCAGATAACTACCGCCAAAATAAGCAGCAAGTAAACAAATCCTAATATATTAAAGGGATCTCTATGATGAAATCCTATACAGGAAGTCATGGATAGGAATAATACGAGAAAGGGGATAAGTCTTTTCATGGCATTTGAAAATTATTTGATTAATAAAAAAGGCTTTTCTGTCGTAAAGTTATAGTTTTCTGCTTAAATGATTGTTATTATTCGTAGGACAAATAATTTTCCCTATTAGGGGTATTTTGTCTGTGTGTTGCAATATTATTAATGATAAAAGCGTTTTATATTAAGATGAATATTTCTGTTAAAAAAAGCCTTTTTAAATTTAAAACATAGTAATACATTGTAAAATATTCTGAACATAGCCTCTATATTGGGGTTGGTCTTTAATACGTTATGTGGAATTTAAATCAAGAATGTTATGAAGACATTAGTAAATATATTGATCATAATAACCTTACTTTTGTGGCCCTTAACTGGATTTTCTCAGGATGGAGGTTTTCTTATAACACAAGGAGTAGGTAATTTCTTTGTTGCAGTGATAGCAGGTATATTATTAGCGTTTGCTTTTCAGTTTCTGCTGACTAATCTTGCTGTGGCAGCTGGTATCACAGCTGTCGGTGATATTCGACCCGATGATGATGATAATAGTTCCTCATCATCAGGCACGTCTGTAACGGCTATGAAAATATCAAATGGATTGGGTATATTTGTTATGCTCACCATGACTATCTCAGTGTTTTTTGCCACTCTTATTGCCGTCAAGCTAAGCCTTATAAGCAGCAATATAGTGGGATTCTCTTTGGGTTTGGTAATATGGTCAGGGTATCTGTTATTGGGTCTGTATCTTGATTCAAAATTAGTTTCCAGTGCTGCTGGAATGCTTTTTTCAGCCGTTAAAGGTACCCTTACCACTGGCGCTGAGACATTGGGAAGTACTTTTTCATCCAGCCCTAAAAGTCAAATGAAGTCTGTGGCAACAGAAGCAGTAAAAGCCATACATGATGAAATTAGACAGGAATACGATCTGTCAGAATTTCAGCAAAAAATGGATGAATATGTAAATAAGCTACAGCCTCAGAAAATTGATATGAATAACCTGCACCATCATTTTGCTGATCTGCTTAATGATCTTGAGATCAAAGAAAAGTATACGCCAGATGATCTGGAAGCATATCGTCATCTTTTTGTTGAATTGGCAGACAAGCAGTCTGGATTTACTGAAAATGAAAAAAGAAAAATGAAAAATTCCTTTCAGGAAGCAATTGAAGTGTTTAAAAAAGAGGGCTCCCGAATGGATAAAGCTGCAGCAGCCTTTGATAAGATTAGTCCTGGTGACGAGAGCCAGGGGAGAGAATACAGGCAAAAAATTGAGCAATATTTACAACAGACGGGTCGCGAAGAAATACAACCGGAAACACTCAAGAACGATCTTAACAGGATTCTTAATAACCCCAAGGCTGCCCCTGAAGTTATACAGGCCCGTGCAAGCATGATCGACCGCTCTACACTTAAGGCTGTGCTAAGTTCGCGTCAGGGTATTGATGAGCAGAAAGCCGAAGAATACCTCAATAAGGCTGAGGAGCTCTTAAACCAGATCAAATCAAAAGCTTCTGCATTAAAAGGTCAGTCGGAAGTAAAAGTTGCAGAGAACCGCGAAAGAATCAGCGACCGCATGAACCAGATGAAAGAGCAACGTTCTCGCGCAGAACAAGCCATCTCACAATGGTTTAACAGGATGAACCAGCCTGAACTTAATTATGATCGCCTAAAATATGATGTTCAGCAAATGATGGATGATCCTAAAGCCACTCCTGAGATTCTTAAAAGCAGATTGAATAAGATGGATCGTGACTCACTGATCGCCCTGATGAGCAATAACAAAAGAATAAGTCGCGAACAGGCTGAAAGAGCAGTTAGCAAAGTTGAAGAGGCTAGAGAAGTGGTTGTTCGCCGAGCTGAAGAAATTGAACAACGGGTTAAAAACCGCATTAAGGAAACCAGAGCAGAAGCATGGCGTCAGGCTGAGGCAACACGTAAAGCCGCTGCTGTTGCAGCATGGTGGGTATTTGCTGCTGCTGTTGTTTCAGGTGGAGCTGCTGCTTTGGGTGGAATCCTGGCCCTTACATAAACTCTAGCCTGTATTATCTCGTTGTACCCGAAGATGAGAACCCGGCAACACTCTTCGGGTCTGCGGCTGCGGACAAACCTATGGAAGTTTATCTAATACTTCATGCTCCTTATTAGCCCCCTATCACACACTCTGGAAGAGACTTTAAATCATATTTCTCAACAGCGACACATGAAGAGTTATTGCCATTCAAATGATCAGGCTTTTTAACGGACTAAATTGTAGTCCAGGCATAGAAAAACAATATACCCAAAGCACTTCCCAATAAAAAAAAGATTGTTTCAGTCTTTGATACTTTCATAGAGGATTGATTTTTAATAAACATCCATTGAATTATTAAAGAAAGACATATAATCTGCCGTTCAAAATTTATATCCAACCTTAATGTGTTTATACTAAATGCATAATTAAATTTTACATACTATGTTATAACCCCAAAGCTCCCTTTGAAAGTCAAAAAGGATGATAAAATTTTACTGTTATATGTTAATATTGTTCCAATACAAGCTTTAGCAGAAAAACAATACTGTTTTAAGGGGTTGAATGGTTTTATTTGAGTCCGTCATATGTTTTTATTTAGATTACAAATACAGTAACCTTGCACCATTTAATGTGAATCCTAAAGAATGGTATGGAAATAATACGATATTTGTTAAACTGAAGCTACTCAAAACCATATCAATACATTATCTTTGTTATATAACTTAAGCCTACGCCCGTTGCTCGTATAAATTATTACGTTAAGAAAAGGGTTTGCTCGCTTGATTGCGTGAGAGGCTATTCAAAAAACTTAAATCAAATATTACCTTATGAAGGACTTACGACTCGCGGTATTGATTGATGCGGATAATGTGCCTTATTCCAACATAAAAGAAATGATGGAGGAAATTGCCAAATATGGTACCCCTACCATAAAAAGAATCTATGCCGATTGGACCAAACCAACCCTTGCCGGCTGGAAGAATGTACTCCTTGAAAACGCCATTACACCCATCCAGCAATACAGTTATACGGTAGGGAAAAACTCCAGCGATAGTGCTCTTATTATAGATGCCATGGATATCTTATATTCGGGCAAGGTAGAAGGCTTTTGTATTGTGTCAAGCGACAGTGATTTTACCCGCCTGGCTACCAGGCTGAGAGAAGCAGGAGTGAAGGTATTCGGGTTTGGTGAAAAGAAAACTCCTCAACCCTTTATTACCGCCTGTGATAGATTCTTATATATTGAAAATCTTACTCCTGCCAAACCTATGGCAAAGCCATCCATTAAGCAGAGCAAGACCAAATCATCGGGCAGCTCACTCAACAAAGTAGATAAGAATCTGGTTAAGCTGCTTGAGGATAGTGTATCGGACCTGGCTGACGAGAGCGGTTGGACTTTTTTGGGCGAGCTGGGTAATTTTATCCTTAAAAAGAAAACCGATTTTGATCCCAGGAATTACGGCTTCCCTAAGCTATTGCCACTGATTAGAAGCACCGATAAATTCGTTATTGATGAACGGGAGACCGGCAACAGTAACATCAGGCATATCTATCTGAAGTTAAAGTAAGAAAAAGCCAGCCTCTGGTGATTATTCCCAGCGGCCGGCCTTTCCATAGGTTTCTTGAAAAAAACGGTCCCGAAGGACCATTGTAATTAATTAGAAACACGATAATCAGATTAAAATTCCAGTAGATCTTTAGCCGCAGCATATACCTTATCCACATTAGGCAAAATGGCCTTTTCAAGTATTGGGTTAAAACCAACAGGTGTAAAGGTAGAACCTACTCGTCTTACAGGGGCATCGAGCCAGCTAAAGGCTTCTTCGGCAATTATGGATGCAATTTCGCCGCCAAACCCTCCAAATACCTTGTCCTCATGCACCACCAGAGCCCTATTTGTTTTCTTCACCGAGGCCAGGATGGTTTCTTTATCCAGGGGAATTATGGAACGAATATCAATAACTTCAATTTCCTGACCACTTTCCTGAGCAATTTTTTCAGCTACCTTAAGGCTGAAGTGGGTTGTGTTACCATAAGTTATTATGGTCAGATCTGACCCTTCTCTGAGAATGCGGGCTTTGCCAAAGGGTACCTCAAAGTCTTCAGGTACTGCTGTTTCTGCCTCTTTGGCGTTGTAGAGTGCTTTAGGCTCCAGAAATAGTGTAGGGCCTTCAGAACGCATAGCGCTTCGCAGTAAGCCTGCTGCATCATCTGCAAAGGAAGGATAAACGATTCTTATACCCGGGAAAGTTGCCAATGCACCTTCTATGGTTTGGGAGTGATACATGCCTCCCCCGATATATCCACCCGAAGCAAGCCTGATGGTGACATTGGGAGAAAAGGCGCCATTGCTGCGCCAGTAATCGTGGGTTGTTTCAACGAACTGTTCCATCGCCGGCCAGAAATAATCAGCAAACTCGGCTCCTTCTGCTACAATTCGAATCTTTTTATTGAAACGGCTCATCCCGTTGGCGGTACCCATGATGAAATCTTCTGCAATAGGAGCATTAAATACGCGGTCTATGCCAAACTCCTGTTGCATGCCTTTGGTGACATTAAAAATGCCTCCTTTATCCTTGTTGGCGATATCCTGACCCCAGATATATGTATCAGGATTATGCCTGAATTCAGCCTTGAGTGTTTCATTTAGGGCCTGAATAAACTTCTTTTTCTCTCCTTGAGTATTATGTATACCTTCAGGGTATTTCTGAGAAATATAAGGCTTGGGAATAACAAAATCAAAGATGCTTTCAGGGGCTGGATTGGGAGCTTTAAGCGCTTTTTTATGTGCATCCGAAACAATCTTGTCTACTTCATCTTCAATGGCTTTGAGCTCTTCCTGTTTAAAAATGCCTTGATTGAGAAGCATTTTGGTATATTTACCCAGTGGATCATTTGCTTTCACACAGTGTAGCTCCTGCTCATCACGGTATAGTTCGTGGCGGTCGCTGTTAGAGTGCGAGCCAATACGAACACAGCTGGCGTGAACAATGACAGGTTCTTGTTTCTCTATAGCATGTTTTTTTGCTTCATACATGGCATTGAGCGAAGAGAAAACATCCTTTCCATCGCAGTGAATTATTCTGAGATTCTTAAAACCACTGAAATTATCAGCAGCTTTTCGGTTTGCAGTCTGGTCTTTTTTTGGTACAGAGATGCCATATCCATTATCCTGAAAAACGAACACTACCGGTAGCTTTTCGTTGGAAGCACCATTGATGGCTTCATAAACATACCCTTCCGATACACTCGATTCTCCCTGTGAGCTAATGGCGATGCCTTTATGGTTGTATTTTTTCATTCCCCTGCCTACCCCTGTTGCATGCAAGGTGTGGTTTCCCGTGGCCGAGGATACACTGTGTATATTCCACTGGGGCTTGGCAAAGTGATTGGACATGTGTCGTCCACCTCCGGCCACATCGGTGGCCTTAGAGATGCCGTTGAGTATGATTTCTTCAGCACTAAGGCCGGCAGACAAACACGTGAGCATGTCTCTGTAGTAGGGGAAGAGGTGGTCTGTATTACGGTCAAATATTTGCCCGATGGCAAGCTGTATGGCATCATGACCCGCATAGGGTGCATGGTAGGACCAACCCAGTGCTTGTTTTAGATAATTGGGGGCCTTTTCATCAAGTTTTCGTCCCAATATCATTAAATGATACCATTTAGCGAGTGTTTCTTTGTCTATCGTGTCGATTGAGTATTTCTTCTTAATTTCATTAATTTCAGTGACTTCCATTTTTTATCAATTAGTGATTATTATCTGCTTAAAAACACAACGAAAATCCTAACAATTGCTGTGCACATTTGTTTAAAGGTGGCCTTGCTTGTGGACGGCAATATGAAGACGTGCAAATATACTGCTTTTATTTATAATCATTCTAAATAAGCATTATTTGCTGGTGCTTTAACAGGGGTGATGGCAATAAAATGAACTCAGATCGGTTTGTTTAAATGCAAGGGATTAGTTGAAGGAAAAAACTAACTTTGTTCGGTTTTATATTGATTTTTCTTTACCCATGATATGTTATTTTAAATTTATTACCCTTAGAATTGTGGTAATCTTTTTAGTTGGTTGGGCTTTTCAGGGGGAGGTGAATGCACAGATTCTCTATCCGGTTACCTACAGCACTTCACAGGAATTTCGTTTCCATGCCAATGCCAGGCAGGAAAGTTCATTAGCCGTGAACGAATTGCTCCAGATTCTTTCTGAGGGAGCAGGCAAGCTCAGGGTATTTACTTCCTATACACTGCAGGCAAATCTTGAGGCTGAAATAGCACTTAATGATAACGATACCCTGGATGTGTTTTTTGAAGACTTGCAGGTAGACTTAATTGGCGATACCTATTTTCGCGACTTCTCTCTAAAACCCTATTTATTACCTCCTTTTGCTGATATTGTTTTTGTACTTAAATCGCATGAGGGAAATATAATAACAGAAGTTCAGGTTGATGGAATTCGCTGGCAGAATCTATCAGCCGATGAGCTTATTCATTCCTTCAAACTTGTAAATGGTGATAGTAAGGATCTTAATACTGTTTACATCAAAGAGGCAGAATTTCACTATGGAGAGCATTACCTTGAAAAAGCTGATGAGTTGGGAAAAGCTTTGCATTCGTATTATCTTTCTAAGATGCAAATCAGCACTACCGATAGCATACTAAATAGCCTGGATGCTCAGGTGTTTGAGCTTGCCATACTAAATGAATTTAAATTGTGTGATGCGGAAATAGTGCTTAGTAAAATTTGTAACAAGCCCTTTCTTCATATTCTGCCATTGCAGCAAAACGATCCTTTACTAATTCTACCAGCCCTTAATCAGTTGAAGCAAAAAATTACATTGTTGAGAGAAGATTTCAATTTTGTGATTTCTCAAATTGATGAAATGTACTTTACAAAAGGGAAATTGTTTCTGCTGACCGACGTCGACAAGGCCCGGGAGTATTTTAATCGTGCTCTGATATTCAATCCTCTTCATATCCCTGCACACGTTGAGCTGGGTACCATGGAGCTTTTGCAAAACAATTCTCTTGCCGTTATGGAGCGTTTTGAGAAAATATTGTCGGTAGTGCAGCCCCCTTCACAATGGAATGGTGTCACCAAAGAGTTTATTGCCTTTTTGTTTGAGCATGAAAAGGATAGGGCTAGGGAAAATATGAAAGATGGACGTTTTCTGGATGCACTTAAAATACTTACTCAGGTGGAAGAATTCTGCAATGCCATACCCTTCTGGGAATGCCCTGAAGAATTATATGCCCATATAAAAGAAGTTCATTACGGGATGTATGGTTCTTACCTCTCGGTAGCACGCAGAGCTTATCAATCGGCCAATTATTCTTTTGCTGTAAATTATATCGAAAGTGCACTGACTTATAAGAAAAACAATAGTAACTATATTACCGATGATTCTGAGGCTAACAATCTTTTGCAGGCCGTACTGGAAGGATATTACAAGCTTGCTGACACCGCTTTTATACGCAATGACTTTGGCGGAGCAGCAAAATTTTTGCATGAAGCCATAGCACTGTGCCAATTGCATTCTTCACTGAAATGCAAAACGGATGCAGTAGAACTAGCCAGCAAAGCAGAACAAATGCAGCAAGCGGCGGAGAAAATTACCATGGAGGTCACCGTGAACGACCCTCAGGTGAGCATGCCCGCAATTTCAACAGCTGAAGCCAGATCTCTTGTAGAGGATTTGCTTTCTAAAGGGCACTTAAAAGCCTGGGCAGGAGAGGTTGCTGATGCAAAAGCTATATTAAATGAAGTTATTCCTTATTCCACAAAATATGAGTTAAGGAAAGACACCATCATCAACGACCGTATCGTAAGCCTTTCAGAAATGATAGTGCAAAAAGAATGCGAATTGCTGGAAAGAGAAGTGCTGGCATTGCTGGCTTCTGCGCATAAATATTTTCACCGCAGTTTCTATTCTGAAGCCAAAAACAGTCTTGGTGAGGCTCGTGGTTTGCAGACCATGTCCAATGCATGTTCATGGAACTATAACGATACCCTTTTTTCGCTCACTCATATAGATAAAGCAGCACAATACCAGGCCCTTCTTTATGATGCTCAGGGTGCTTATTTTAATGCCGGTCAGGAAGGGTTTGATCAATTTATCCCGCTCTATAAAAAGGCAGGAAATTATCATAACGAAAACCATTTGCAACAATGGGGAGTTAGCCATAGCAGCCTGTATGAGTTTGCGGCCAACTCATCCAATAGTGCATTGATGAAATTGGTTATCAATGATCTTTCTGATCGTGGTCTGGCAAATGAGGCAATATCTCTGTTGAAGATTCTAAAAGAGCAGGGATTTGATGCCAGGCAATTGCGCAGCTTACTTGAATATGCAGGCAGTAAGGCAGCTGTTCATGTGCATGCCAGTCAACCGAATATACGTCCTTCGGATTATCTGAACGAAAAGTTCGACGATGATCCCTGGTTCAGGCAATACTCCCGTAGCTTTATGAAGAACTGGCCCGGGTGAAATTCACTATTGCTGGTTTCCTTTGGGCTTTGTTATAATCCTACGTTGATCATAGGCCAATATTACCATGGCTGCCGTAATGATAATAATGTTTTTCAGTATATACTGACCCTCAATAGTAGGCACCAAAGGAATCATATAAAAGGTTTCTTCGGGGAATACGAACAGCGGAAAGATAGTTCCAGCCATTTGAGCATACAACAAAATAATTGTTGCTTTAAGGTATTTGGCAAAGATAAACCCCAATCCAATCAGTGATTCCCAGATAGCCAAAATTGGCATGGAGTAGGGCGCTTTAACCAAACCGAAGGATAGCACATCAATGGTTCGGGTGGCTATATCTTCGGCGGAGCTAATGCCCGGAAAAAACTTCTGGAATCCAAACCAAAAAAAGATAATTCCAATGCTGATGCGCAGTAGTTTGATGCCATTTACGGCCATCCAGTCAATTATTTCGGTTTCTACTTTATTTAATCTTGAAGGGAGACTCATCTCGGTTGTTTTTTTATTGAGGGTTAAATACGTTTATCTATCCAGAGTAAGCATAATCTTATGGTAAAGATTAAAAACTTGTAATATAATGTTATTGGTTAAATGAGTTGGAACTCAAAAAAATCAACAAATAATGCCAACCAAACAAGCACCCCAGTGTAAATGTTTTGGGTGGGGTGGCTTTGGGGATGACGTATCTAAAAATAAGAGGTAAAGAGATCGTATTCCGACATACTATTAATAAGGATCGGAAGGTTCATGACGTTCTACCTCATGATCCAGGGCTTGTATGCGATAGATATCAGTGCGACGATCATTCCAGTTGGTAACAGTGCCACGGTTACGATGTCGTTTCAGAAGTTCAAGGTCGATGTCGTTGATGATAACTGTTTCTACGTTAGGGGTACATTCAGCAGCAATGGCATCACGTGCAAAGGAAAAATCCGAAGGCGTGAATATTCCCGACTGAGCATATTGAATATCCATATTGTCCACTTGAGGGAGGTTACCAACAGTACCGGCTATGGCTACAAAGATTTGATTCTCCACACATCTTGCCTGAGCACAATACCTAACACGCAAATATCCTTGCCTGTCGTCGGTGCAAAAAGGAACAAATATTATCCGGGCTCCTCGCTCGACCGCAATTCTTGACACCTCAGGGAATTCAATGTCGTAACAAATTTGAATGGCTATTTTGCCTTTATCGGTATCAAAGACTTCGATCAAACGACCTGGTTCAACACCCCACCATTTCTTTTCATTGGGAGTAATGTGCAGCTTGTATTGCTTGCCAATTTCACCATTGCGTTTAAAAAGGTAGGCAATGTTATATAAGCTGTCGTTTTCGGGAGTAAAATGTGATCCGGCAATGATATTGATGTTATATTTAATTGCCAAATCGCTGAATAGCTCAAGATATTGCTCGGTAAACTCACCAATTTTCCGGGCTGCAGTCCCTGGGTTTTCTTTCGGAAACAGCGATAGCAACTGTAGGGTAAATATCTCAGGAAACACAATGAAATCACTTTTATATCCTGATGCAACATCGACGAAATATTCGCACTGTATCGAAAAGTCATCAAAGCTTCGGATTGGCCTCATCTGATATTGCACCACACAGATACGCACAGGCAGCGAAGCAAGGTATTTACGGTTCTTCTCCTCGTTGTAGTCGAAGTTGGTCCATTCAAGATACGTGGCAAATCCACCTGATTCTTTATCGTCCTCGATATATTGTTTAATAACCTTCTTTACTGAAAAGCCATTGGACAACTGTGGGGTAAGCACGGGATCAAAGATTGCTTTGCTGGTAACCTTGTCAACGTACTGGTTTATGTTGAGTTTTTTACGGTGATTGAAGTATCCCGGCAATCGACCCCCAATGACTATGCGCATGAGGTTTCGATCACGTGCCAGGTCTTTGCGGGCTTCGTAGAGACGCGTGGCAAGTTTCATACCCCGGTATTCAGGATGTACCATGATTTCCATTCCATAAAGGGTGTCTCCTTCAGGATCATGTGTGCCAATATTTCCATAGTCGCATATCTCATCCCAGTTCATATTAAGATCAAGATCTTCAGAATCTATGATCAGGCTTGAGGACGAGGCCACAAGCATACCGTCAATTTCAATTACTATTTGTCCATCGGGAAAGATACGCAGTTGGTTGTCGATGTTTTCCTTAGACCAGGTTTGCATAGAAGGAAAGCAAATTTTTTGCATTCTTAATAGCGCATCAAAATCGTCGGGTTGAAGGTTTCTGACTTTAACCTTGCTTTCAAATTCCTGAAGATTAATTTTATCCATATTGTGGTGTGGGATTTTTTAGTATTAGGGGGTAAAAGTAATGTTTTTCTGGCCGGCTACCTGCCTCTGACATCAATGCAGTCGCCATTTTTAAAAGAAGCAGAAAAAAGAATATCTATAAGTTGCTGCCCTGCATCCTGAGGAGAAACCAGTTGCCCGTTTTGTTTAAGAGAAACAAATTTTTGTTTATGTCTAAATTGCTCTTCGGGTACTGCTCTCATATCTGTTTGCATATCGGTGTCAATAATGCCTGGTGCTATGGTCATGAGCGAAACAGGATGCTCCTCCTTTTCCTGCTCGGCAGCACACGATTTGGTAAACATTTCAAGTCCTGCTTTGCTGGTACAGTATATGCTCATATCGGGATAAGCATTGACAGCAGCCCCGCTCGAAATGCTTAACACCCTTTTTTCGATCTTTAGATCCGATGTGTGTTTTATGAATTCCCTGATCAGCACTATGGGAGCCAAAAGATTAATCCGCAGATGCTTTTCGATTTCTGCCTGATCAAGTTCTTCTACCGGTCCAATCGGTTTTACTACCCCAGCATTATTTATCAGATAAATACCATCGAGGGAATTATCCTTTGAAATGCTGAGAAAAATATCATTCATTATCGGAAGGATAGTATCGGTATCTGATAAATCGCATGCATAAAAACTTATTGTGCAGCCTTTTTCTGCTGCCAGTTGCTGAAGATGCTTGTTATCGGTTCTTGATACACCATGAAGGTGATGGTTTTTATCCAGCAGTTGGGTGGCCATTCCTGCCCCCAGTCCTTTACTATGGCCCGTAATTATGATGTGTTTCATGTGGGAAAGCTTTTAATTTATTATGGAACTATAATTTACCTGACTAAATTAATAGATTATGGTGCGTTTTGTTTAAAGAAAAATTGATTTAATTCATGTAAACTGATTGCCGTGCAATGATGGAAAAGACCCGGGAGTCCCTTTGGTGGAAACCGGGGCCTTTAATATGTCAGGCAAAAGGGTAAAAATCAGTTTCCCGATGGATTTTTGTGCAGCCTCAGTAGTCGTTTCTTTCAATGGATTTTATAGTGCCACTATTTTGATGGTATTCTATTTTCAAGTTATCTGGCGGAAGACTGGTTGTTATCCCATATTGGCTGACCAGCAGGCGTGATTCGGCAATTAATTTTGCATCTACGGTAATATTAATATGGGCATGCTCGGGTATGCGATAGAAAAAACCTCTTTCCATAGCTCTTCTTTTTTCAGGATCAAGGGTAAAAACCCCCATCTGACGGCTAGTAAAATCTCTTGAGATATTAATTTTTACCACCTGCGTATCTGAATGAGGTTGGTCCTGGATGCCTCTTTTTTCATCAAAGAAAAAAAGCGTTACAGGATCTCCTGCCTTTTCTTTTTCAGGAACAATAGAAAATCGATACTTTATTTCACTTTGCTGCGTGATTCCTGTGAAAAGTTCCAGATAATCGTTTTCCATTTTCATCAACTGCTCGTTCATGTATTCAAGAGCTTCCTTAGAGTAGGTAATCTCGGCAAAACCGCTCACCACATCAAATCTCTTGTTGCGGATTCTCAATATGTAATCGGCCACTTCTCTGGCCCGAATTTCCGATGTTTTCTCTACCCATGTGCGTCGCAGTGTTTTTCTTTCAACCATAACGGTATCCATTTTAACCCTCTCGAGGATGGTGTCAATCCTTTCATGCAAATTGGTTTCCAGAAACTGATTAAAGGTAGCCTGGGTGCCAAAAATACCCTGAATATTTTTTTGCGTAGACAATGCCGACACCTCACTGGTATCCATAGTGGAATTTATGGCAGAAATAATTCCCACTTCATTTAACATCATTGAAAAGGGGGTGTCTAAATGCTTTTTGCTGTCTAATTCTACAAAATAAAACTCACCGGGATCAGGTTCTGAATAAGAGTTGATGGCGATATCATCAATAGTAAACTGGGTCGATGCCCTTTTAATAACGTCTTCCAGGCCAAGAAAGTCTTCGGCATATTGAGCAAATGGTCCGGGTATTTCTTCTGTTTTTACTACAGTAACATCTACCGTGATAACGTTGCGGGGAAGTGCGTAATAAAACCCTTGCTGCGAATGGCCGGTTTCCAGCTCTGTAACGTGTTGCACAGTAAATGGATGATTTACCCGACAGGATATTCCTGCAAACAGCATGGTAATAATGATGATTAAATTGATGTGTTTATACATAATGGTAATCTGATTTTTGGAATATATGTTATTCGTAGTATTCGGTGTTTATATACGGAGAAATTCTTTCAGGGTTAAAGCAAAACTCCGGAATGTAAAGTTTTAGTATGCACGAAGCATGAAATTCTTGTGTGGAGCGTGGGTTGTATTTTAACACAGCACAAAAGTATGTAATTCAATTCACTTAAAGTGAACCATATAGGGTTTTAAAAGTTAATAAAAAAGAAAGATGCTCCGCTAATTAGTCATATTCCAGAAAAGGATGGAGCATAGTGTTAAGTTCGGAAAAGTTCCAGCTGAAAATGATATGAAGCTTTGGGTTTTGTGGCTGTTGGAGTAACTGCAGCATTTCCTGCATATCTGATATTTCAGTTATGTTTAAGTGAGAAGGCATCTCTTTGATAGAAAAACGTGATACCATAGGTTGGTCTAAATTGGCATTGAATACGGCTGTTTGTGTTAGATAATACTCCTTGAGAGAGATGATCAGATTTTTGTTTGATTCCTTTTCCTCATATCCCAGTCTCTTAGCTGAATGAATAGCTGAAGAGAAGAGATAAACAGGGTGCTTTGCAAATATTTGTATAAAATGTTGCGCAAAATCCTGTGGCGGGTTTCCACTAAGATCCAGATAGAAAACAGGTTCTAGTATTGATTTTTCTATTATTTTCTTGATGTTTTTCAACGCAGCAGGCCCCGATGGTTTATCGATCAGTATTTCATGTTCATTGAAGGTAGTCCCTGATAAACGGCCATGCATATTGTGTAGCGCCGGCCTAAATGCCTTAATATGATTTTTAATGTTTTCGGCCAATACATCTTTGGCGGCAACGGCAAGAACAGCAGCAAGAAAGCTATCGATGAAAATATGATTTCTCTCATCTGCCAACAGGGGTATTTCATTTATTTCCGCCAGGAGTTTTTTCCCTGCCGGACTCCAGAGTACTACATTGTTTTTCTCTATTCCACAGCCCCAGCCACCCTTAAGTACATGTTTTTTGAAAATATCATTTTCTGTATCCTGGGCAAATAAAGCCAGGTTGCAGTATATACGCTCTTTCATTTGAACTACCAGTGGATCGCAGGCATTTAGAACGCTAAATCCATTAGGATAAACTTCCTCGCCCACTACACTTTGGGTGTAGGCAATATCATCTGCTCCTTCTAAATCTGAGTCATAATATGTCCTGTCATGGGCATTGAGCACTATACCAAAATCGGCGAGCTCGTAGCCAAGCCCATCCTTTATTATGCTTTCGACTGAGGTTTCGAGCACAGCACAGTCGATGGCGGGATCCTTTAACAACAAACTGGCTGCATCGTGCTTGGCCATGTCTCCTGTTACAATTTTTCTTCCGGCAGAATAGATTCCGTCTGAATGGGCTAATCCCGTAATAAAGCCTTCTTTTTCGAGCAAAAAATTAATAAGATAGGCACAAATAGATTTTCCTGCTGATCCGGTAACCGAAAACAGAGGAATACTTTTCTGACTTTGCTGAGGGAAGATCATATCGATGAATGCTTCTTCTACTCTACGCGCCTTTCCTTTCCATGGAAGGATGTGCATTCTGAAATCAGGTCCTGCCAACACATTAAGGATTACTCCATTGCTTTGTGTGATGGGTTTGCTGATGTCGGGACAGATGATGTTTACTCCGGCCACATCAAGCCCGCAAACCTGAGCAGCTCTCTCTGCCAGAAAGCGGTTGATAGGGTGCACCAGGCCTGTTACATCGTTCGTGAGTGCTCCCTGAGAGGGGCTTGTGTGATGGTTAAGGACTATTTTTACCCCATGATCAGGAATGCTATTGTATAGATACCCATTAAACGAAAGGACTTCGGTCATTTTTTCATTGGGTACAATAGTGCTGAGGCTTTCATTGTTGCCAGATGTTCTGTTTTGGCTGCTGTTGAGATTTGAGATCAGTTGAGCTATGGAATGAATCCCATCGCCAATAATCTGGGGCTTATCCAGTTTGGTAGCTGCAGCAAATTTATGGTTAATAATCAACAGACGGTAACACTCTCCGGGTATTTGCTCTTGTGCCAAAACCTGTTTGCTATATTGACGGCAAACATCAAAGGCCCTTTCAACAGATGCAGAATCATCTAATCCGGTGAAAACACTTCGATCTTTTTCATTCAGGGGTGTTTTTAACGCAATGGGTTTGGCGAGTTTTTTCTTAAAATCAAGTAGGTCTACCATATTGTCGGTAAGCAGGCTAATAGCTACCGGGATTCCTGCGTCACGCATCATCAGGGTTGACAGAAATGAGTCTCTTACATTCTCAACAGACACATGGCTGGTGTTGGGACTGAGGGTTTCTCTTATTCTTTGCTGGTGTTTTCCGGTGCCCAATTGAATTAGCTTGTATGAGTCGAGTTGGAGTACCGGAATTTCGCGTTTTCGGGCCTCGTCGATAATGGCTTGTGTTCCTGGGCCAGGCATCTTTTGCTCTTTAATGCTGATGAGTTCCTTAATGATACTTTCTAAATGGACAGGTTTCTCCAACAGGATGCTGTTTATGATATGAACGGCAGCCTTTGCTGCAATTACACCAGCCCGATGGATTATATATCTGAACACTACATTGTAAACACCCTTTACCCTTGTTTCTCTGGTTTTTCCAAATCCAACATTCATTCCTGCCAGTGTTTGTAATTCAATAGCAACATGCTCCACCACGTGGCCCAATAATGTACCCTCCTGAACCCTTTTAAAGAAACCTCCAGGACGCTGCTCACTGCAATGATGATCAAATAAGCCTGGAAATATATCCTGCAGGTTTTCGTAAAACCCTTCGATAGTATGGGTGAAACGTTCATCGTATGAACCAAGGTTGAGCCGCACTACTATAACGGCCCCAGCACTATAGTAGTTGGCCCCGCGAAGAACCTTTATTTTTTCTATTTGCAAGGGTGCATGAATATTGCTAATATCTGAGTGTGAATCAACAGGCATAGGGATAAAGGATTGTTGTGTATAATAAGCAGGCTTTGTAAAAACGCCCATACTGCAGATGTGTAGAGTATGGGCATTTGTTTTATGGGGGAAGTGCTGGTTATAAGAATACAATCTTTATTTGACAAAGAAATATTGCAAGATTTATCTGTCAATAAAAATCAGGCAGGTAGTAATATGAAATCTAAAGATGCATTAGCGTCATACTCAAGGGTAGGAAGGTTTTTTCTGAAAACTTTCAGGGTTTTATTACCCTGGAGAGCAACGGTATTGTTCTCTATCCTAAGCATGGAGCCTTCCCTTAAACCTACCACAATTTTGTCACCATTTAATTCCAGGAACTCTCTGATTCTGTCTTCGCGCGATTCACCATTATGATTAGAAATGCGTCCATCGGTGTAGTGAGCATTGATCTGGAAAGGTACAAGCCCAAGTGCATCGAAGCTAATGGGTTGAATAATCGGCATGTCGTTGGTCGTTTTTATATTGGGGCATGCCACGTTGCTTCCTGCGCTCCAGCCGATAAAGGGAGTTCCCTTTTCTACCTTTTCCCTGATGATGTCCATAATGCCCTTTTCATGCATTTGATGAATCAAATGAAATGTATTGCCTCCTCCAATAATAATTGCATCAGCATCTTTTATAACTGATACAGGTCCATTGACATCTTCCGTTGATTTTAGTTCGTAGCCTAGTTCCATAAACACTCCTGCAACCATATTGGTGTATTCAATATATGAACTGGTTACCGCAGCATAAGGAACGAAAGCAATCTTTCGTACATCATCTCCCAGAAATTTTTTTATATATTTACGCGTGTAAGCTAAAAATTCTTCTCCGTAATTGGTTGAATTACTAATGAGCAAAAGTCTTTTATCCATAATTGTTTATTTATTTAAAAAGTAAAACAATTTGTTTATACGGTTATTATTGCCACAAAGCAATGCGCAACAGTAAACCTGATTCTATCTTAACGTGTATGAATAATTATTGTTCTTACATTATTGTATTAAAACGGTTTTTAGCCTTTTGAAGGCTGTATTTTTAAAAGCTATGCTTTTGAACCATCTCCATCCAAACATATAAGCCTTACTGTTGTTTAAAAATTGATTCGCTTTTGGTAATGGAGTGAAATTATTGTCTAAATTTCCTTACGTTTGTGTATTGGAATGTAACAGATGGTTTATAAACTTGCGGCTACAGAAACAACATAAAATTAGTTATTTATGCTTCTTAAAATTGAAGGACAAGATCTTGAAAAGTTTATTCTAATAGGCGATAGAGTATTAATTAAACCCAAATCTACTACCAACCGCACAAAAGGCGGTCTTTACCTACCCCCCGGAGTAGAAGAAAAGAGAAAAATACAAAGCGGCTATGTTATAAAAGCCGGGCCGGGGTATCCCATTCCTGCTCCGGTTGAAAGCGATGAGCCCTGGAAAGAGCATCGTGACAACCTTAAGTATTTCCCATTACAAGCTTCTGAAGGGGATTTAGCGGTATACCTGCAGGATAGTGCTTTTGAGCTGGAGTTTGATAAGGAAAAATATTTTATCGTGCCTCATTCAGCCATTTTAATGCTGGTGCGTGATGAAGAACCAACAGCAGGCGCCTAAGCTACCCCTTGCCGTTTTATCCATTCTTTATATGGAAATTATGGGCTACTGAATTTTAAGTAATTGCTGAAAAAATCATTTAAAAACATATATACTAATGTTTACACAAGAAGATTTATTACAACTGGAAAAAAAAGGAATTACCCCTGCCATGGCCACGGAACAGGTTGAGAATTTTAAAAAAGGATTTCCTTTTATAAAGTTAGCTGCTCCGGCTACTACTTTGTCGGGTATTCTTAAAATGGGAAATAAAGAGCTCAATGAAAATGTTACCTTTTTCGAGCAGACTTCAGGTAGATTAGGTATTCTTAAATTTGTTCCTGCCAGTGGTGCTGCCACCCGGATGTTTAAAGACCTCTTTTCCTGGCGTGATAAATTGCAGCAGGGCCATAGCGCTCAAGAGCTTAAAAAAGAAGATGAAAATGCGAAGTTGTTTTTTGATAAGATAAAGGTATTTGCTTTTTGGGATGATCTTTCAGCATTATTGGCCGATAGTGGAAAAGATGCTGATGCCCTACTCAAAAAAGGAGAGTATTTAATACTACTTAATGCCCTTTTGGATGATGATGGCCTGGGTTACGCTCAATTACCAAAGGGATTGCTGAAGTTTCACCGGTACGAGGATTCAGTGCGTACTCCCGTTGAAGAGCATTTGGTTGAAGGGGCTCACTATGCATGCGACAACATGAGTACGGTAAAACTTCATTTCACTGTTTCTTCCGAGCACAGGGGCCGTTTTGTTAATCATGTGGGTGATGTACTTAAAGCCTATGAAGATAATTTCGGCCTGCGATTTGAAATCAAATTCTCAGTCCAGAAACCTTCTACCGATACCCTTGCTGTTGACCTGGAAAACAACCCCTTTAGAGAACCCGATGGAAGTTTATTATTTCGACCCGGTGGGCATGGTGCATTGATCCAAAATTTGAACGAGATTAAAGAAGATGTGGTTTTCATCAAGAATATTGATAATGTGATTCCTGATTCACTCAAAGAGCAAACCTACATCTATAAGAAAGCATTGGGCGGAATGCTTATTGATTATATGGAAAAAATCCATCAAGCCCTAAAAGACATGGATGCAGGTACATTTTCTGAAGCAGACTACATTC
>JBEPXC010000016.1:0-31366 GCA_041642035.1 Sphingobacteriia bacterium | reverse complement strand
GGGCGCCATAGCACCCGAGAGTATTATTATCGGTGATGATCTGGACGCCGATATTATGGGAGCCCAGGGCATTGGCATGGACCAGATATGGGTGAAACATCACCCCGTGGCCGATTGCCAGCAGAAGCCCACTTACGAAGTAGCTCACCTGCGTGAGATTATTCAGATTCTTTAGTCGTTAAAAAATCGGCTGAGTTAGATTGGATTTGGGGAAAGAGTTAATCTGACCATTGGTTGATTAGCATAAATTTCATCATGCTACCCTATGCCCTTATTTGTAGTTGGCGCATCATATCTGCTGTTAATAAACTGTCAGTCCTGCATTAGGTCTGGCATTTACTTCCTAAACTTTTTTGCTCCTTTTACAATCAGCCAGATAACCAGGGCAACAACAAGAACCGCTACGATTAGCCCTACCCAAAAACCAGTTGCGAAAATATCGGCTATGATCTCACAGCCCTGCAGTGTTAGCACGGACACAAGGATTGCACCAATAAAATAATACCTGTTATAATTTCTCATAAGACTTCGATTTAATATTTCCTATTGTTTAATACATTATTGTTTTCCCTTTGAGTCCATCAATGCCGCAGCGCTTCACCCCATGGTCATTCTTCCAGCTTCCAGCCGCCGTTACCTGCGAGCCCCATAGTTCTTAAATCACTCTATCGAGCTGATGTTTTGTTCCTCTCTTAATAACCAATTTGAGCATTCCAGCCATAGCGCCGGTAAAAGCAGCCCATCCGATAGCATCAATCCAGCTGGTTTCTTCCTCCTCATCGGGCTTTTTAGGAGCCTTTTTATGAAAAGCATATTCCAGAACCTTTTCGGTCAAACGCTTGAGGATATAAGCACTGAGAATAGCGCTGCCATTGGTGATAAAAACTTTAGCTTCATGTCTGTATTGTTCTTTTTTCATAAGGGTTCTGTTTAAGATGATTTCTTACTCTTTCATTTCATTGTCTTTCGCCCTTTTGCCCGCCTGCCAGGGGAACCTTCCATGAAGTTCGACTTCAAGGGCAAAACTCAGGAAAGTACGAATACCAACGATAGCTGCCAACACAAGTACACTGTCCATAGTTGGTTCAGTAGAAACGGTTGCAACGATATCGGCGGCTACCAGAACCTCGAGCCCGAGAAGTATGGCATTTCCCAGCTCCCGCCGGAGTTTGGTAAAAGGCCTTACAACATTTTTCACAATATAAAAGAAAAGATATCTAAAGACAAAAAAGAAGATTCCCACGGCAATAATAACAACCCCAAGTGATTCAATAACTTTTGCAATCAGTTCAATGTAATGGCTAAATTCCTTCATATTTTGTGAATATTTTTCTTAAGCTCAAGCCAATGAGTGACTATTGAATGATTATTCAGCTAAAATATCCTGCCAAATTGTTGGCATTTAAGTGTATATCACTATATACCAACACATTAACAAAACGCAAAGGAAATAAAAACAATTAAGATTGGGGAAATTTGTTCACTTATGTGGTCGACCATTCCCCATAAGACCTTCTTGTTAATTCACCCAGGCTCCCTTTTCTGTCGATTATGCATTACTCAGGTGTACCGGGAAGCAGCCCAGAGATAACATAGATACACTATGGTCTGCCTTTAGCAAAATGCAAAATTGACAGGGCACCTGAAAGTGTTGTTAGAAGAAATGATTCTGGTATCCAACTTTAGGGTACCTAATTTTTAAGGATGGATCAGATGTATGCCGCTTATCATTCTGTGGCTTGAAGCCCTTAAAAGCCTGGCGGAGAAGCAGAGCCAGTAGATGATTTATACGGAGTTGTTTAGGCTTTGGGATTGAAGGAAGCCATAAGGGTTTGTCCTCCTTTTACGTTTTCCCCGATCTTCACTTTCACCTGTGCATCCAGGGGCAGAAAAAGATCTACACGGGAGCCAAATTTAATAAAGCCCATTTCGGTGCCCTGCACTACTTCTTCTCCTTCCTTGCTGTAGCAAACGATTCTACGCGCCATTGCACCGGCAATTTGTCGTATGAGTATACTGCCATATTGGGGGTGATCAATCACCACAGTGGTCCGTTCGTTCTCTTTGGATGATTTTGGATGCCATGCTACCAGGTATTTACCGGCATGGTATCGGTAATATTTTACAATACCACTGATGGGATTGCGATTGACATGCACATTGATGGGGGACATAAATACAGAAATCTGCAATCGCTCATCTTTGAAATATTCTTCCTCGAAGGTCTTTTCAATCACCACAACTTTTCCGTCGGCGGCACTTATAATATTTTCATCAACGAGTTGTGTTTGTCTGCTGGGAGAACGAAAAAATTGTAATACAATCAGAAAAAATGCAGCCAGTGTTCCATAGGCAAGATAATGCCATAGGGTAGCTTCAGACCACAAAACATTAAGTAAAACAATCAATCCTATAGCAAATAGCAGTGCAAAAAATATACTGGTATAGCCCTCCTTATGTATCTTCATCTTATTTAAATATTAAAAACCGAAAAATCTCTTTCTGTAGTCCCTGGACTTTGGAGCCAGGAGAGTATCTGTACTCGAATTTGCAGAACAAAAAATCAAGCTACCCAAAGCAGGTAGACAAAAATAAAGGGTATTGCCATTATAACACCATCAAAGCGGTCCAGTATTCCCCCATGGCCTGGCAGTATACTGCCACTGTCTTTAGCTTTTATGCTTCTTTTAAACATGGATTCGAACAGATCGCCATAGGTGCTGAAAACAACCACCAGGGCACCCATAACCAACCAATTGATGATATTCAGCTCGGTAAAAAACATGCTGATGATCCATGATGTAAGTATACACAAAATACCACCTCCCAATGTGCCTTCCCAGGTTTTTTTGGGGGAAACCCGCTCAAAGAGGCGATTTTTCCCAATACTGCTTCCCACAAGATAAGCTCCCGATTCATTAACCCAAACCAGAAAGAAAAAGCCCAGCACAATATTGTGCATGTGAACGCCGGGTACAAACCCCGGGTTTGGCAGATAATTCAATAAGGCAAAAGGCACAGCAACATATAAAAGCCCAAAGAAAGTAAAGGCTACATTGGTAAATGGATTAGGAAGATTACGGTATAACTCAAAGAGAAAAACGAAAAAAACCAGCAGAAAGTTCAACAGGAGAATTTCCTGTGAGGCCAATTCTAAAGAGAAAAGTGCGTTGGTGATGAATAAGAAGGCACCGGCTACAATCCCTAATATTTTATTGGAACGTATATTAACCTTTTCCAGCATGGTATAAAATTCCCACAATCCCAGGATGGTAATCAACAGAAATAAAGATGCAAAAGCATATCGGCTCAGTACTACAGAAAAAATGACCAACAAAACTATTGCTGTGCCTGTAATAGTTCGTTTTGCAAGATTACTCAAAATGCTCTTTTTTTATGATTTGCTTTGCTTTTAAAACATCACCTGATGCAACATACAGCTCTATTTCTCCAAAGAGATACGCCGAATCTTTCTTACTCATAATAAAGCATTTAACTTCATTATCCTCCAATACTGCCTTAATTATTCCGGCGGTATGGTCAAATTGTGTCGTATATATACATTGCCAGTCTGAGTTCATGGTGCGCAAAGATGGGATTTTTTTTTAAACCTACAAACAAAAATCCGCGCAAAGCCATACTCTTGGGGCCCATCAACAAGCCTTTTGAGGTGTATTAACCTGAGGCAAATCATTTTAATGAAAGTTGATTCTTTACCACAGAGGCAGGCTGATCAATAAAAAACACGATGAGCTTAGAAGGGCCATGAGCCCCCAGCACAAGTGTTTTTTCAATATCAGCTGTTCGGCTGGGACCTGTAATGACACTTACCATAGAAGGAGTGCCGATGGAGGCGTATTTTTGTTTTAGAGATTCGAACCCATGCTTTAGATCATACACCAGCTGATTTTTCCATGCTACTACAATGTGTATGCCTGGGCGAAAAAAACTGCGACGACCACTGCCCAGGCGGCTTGACACCATGATACTTCCCAGTCGGGCAATTAAAAACTCGCACTGAGTCACCCCTATCTCACAACTCTTCAATTCGTCACGCGAGTTGATGCAAAAAATGCCACAACTGTTGAGCATCTGCTGCAAAAATTCATCATAACAATGCAGTACTTCTGTTTCTTGCGCAGCCAGGAATTTTTCAAAGTTCTCTGCAAACTCATCCACATTGCTGTTGTATACAAATTGACCACCAACCTTTGCCAGTGCCTCAGCAAATATTACCTCATCGTATTCCGACTGTGGACGAAGGTATATCTTATCGGAGTAATCTTCGTCAACATAAGGGGGATTCACAGCATTTACCTGTGAATCCCTTATGGCTTTTAAGACCTTTTCTCTTGAGGTACTTTCCTGCATAATAACCTGGCAATAAAAGTGTGATTACTTCTTATCGGGAGATTTATCTTTTTCAGGAACCATATCTTCTGAATCGGTATTGGTATCAGATACAGATTTGTTTTTTGAATCCAGCTCCGTTTCGTCAACCGTGTCGGGTTCTGTTTGTGGATTTTCGGAATAGGTCTCTACCTCGCCGAAGGGCCTTTTACCAAATATCTTCTCAAGATCTTCACGGAAGATTACCTCCTTTTCGAGCAGCAGATTGGCCAGTTTCACCAGCTTCTCCTGGTTTTCAGACAAGATATTAAGAGCCCGCTGATAAGCAGCATCAAGTATAGCCTTGACTTCGGCATCAATGACCTCGGCAGTTTTTTCGGAATAGGGCTTATTAAAGGCATATTCGCTGTTTCCGGTAGAATCGTAGTAGCTGAGGTTTCCAATTTTTTTGTTCAAGCCATAGAAGACCACCATGGCATAAGCTTGCTTGGTAACCTTCTCCAGATCATTCAGGGCACCGGTAGATACCTTATTGAAAATAATCTCTTCGGCAGCTCTACCACCCAATGCAGAGGTGATCTCATCAAACATTTGCTCATAGGTCGTAATTTGTCGTTCTTCGGGCAGATACCAGGCAGCGCCCAGGGCCTTACCGCGGGGAACAATGGTAACTTTTACCAGCGGGTGAGCATGCTCGAGCAACCAGCTGGTGGCAGCATGACCCGATTCATGGAAGGCCACAACTTTCTTCTCGTAGGGAGAGATGATCTTATTACGTTTTTCCAGACCACCAATAATTCTATCAACGGCATCAAGAAAATCCTGTTTTTCAATCGCCTTTTTGTTACGGCGTGCAGCTATAAGAGCTGCTTCATTACATACGTTGGCAATGTCTGCCCCAGAAAATCCGGGTGTCTGGCGGGCCATAAAATCGGGTTCCACATCAGCAGAAAGCTTAAGGGGTTTCATATGGACCCTGAAAATGGCTTTTCTTTCTTCAAGATCGGGCATTTCAACCTGAATCTGACGGTCGAAACGTCCGGCACGCAGAAGCGCACGGTCGAGTATATCGGCACGGTTGGTAGCTGCGAGAATAATAACGCCTACATTGGTACCGAAACCATCCATTTCTGTGAGCAACTGATTGAGGGTGTTTTCACGTTCATCATTGGCTCCTGTCATAGGGTTTTTGCCCCTGGCACGTCCGATGGCATCGATTTCATCTATGAAGATGATACAAGGAGCTTTCTCTTTTGCTTGTTTAAACAAGTCGCGCACCCTGGAAGCTCCCACGCCCACAAACATCTCAACAAAATCCGAACCACTAAGGGAGAAAAAGGGCACTTGTGCTTCACCTGCCACGGCTTTGGCAAGCAATGTTTTACCGGTTCCGGGAGGGCCTACAAGCAAGGCTCCCTTGGGTATCTGTCCACCCAGATCAGTATACTTATTGGGATTCTTTAGAAAATCAACGATCTCCATGAGCTCGATCTTGGCTTCATCCAAACCTGCCACGTGATTGAAATTGACATTTACGCGGGTATCTTTATCAAACACCTGGGCTTTTGATTTGCCTATGTTGAAAATTTGACCACCACCAGGGCCACCGGCCATACGACGCATGATAAATATCCAAAAGACAATCAGCAAACCGATGGGCAGCAACCAACTCAGAATATCGCTACCCCAGTCTTTTCTTTGCTCATAAAATATGGGTATTCGCTCTGTTGGAGGAGTATCTTCTTGTGCTTCCTGTATACGCTCAACAAAGTTGTCTACTGAACCAATTTTAAAGGTGAAATGAGGTCCCTCCGTAATATTTCTATCTTGTAAGTCTTCGTAATTGGCAATGCGGTCTTCACGAATAAATATCTCTACCAATTCACGGTTTACGACAACAATTTTCTCCATATCCCCACTTTGCAACATTTGGTTTTCGAAGCGTTGCTGTGATATTTCCACCGAGGTTCCCTCCCAGTTGTAAAACTGCAGGGCTATAAAAAGTATAGCCAGCAAACCATAGATCCAATAAAAATTAAAAGGGGGTGTTTTACCTTTTCCTGATCCACCGGGAGAAGGTTTTTTCTGACCTCCGGAGGTATTGTTGCCTAAACCAGGCTTGGGAGCCGGTTTTTCATTTTTATCAGTATCCTTTTGAGAGGTGTTTTCTTCTTTTTCTTTGCTCATTTGTGATAGTTCTGCTGAATAATTTTATGATTAGGAGTTTTTTATTATTAGTGCGGTATTTATATATGCCATTAGGGCCTGTGAGAGTCGGTGAATTACCAGTTTTTTCTTTCCTGAAACTGGTTTTCTATTTTAGCTTCATCGGGTATATGTATTACAGGGGCATCGGCCCATAATTCTTCGAGCTTATAATGATCCCTTATTTCTTGCTGAAACACATGCACCACAACATCGAGATAATCCAGCAGTATCCATTCTGCATTCGAAAATCCTTCTCTACGGCTGGGTTTCATACCCGTATGAATATCTACCTGATCTTCAACAGACTCGGCGATGGCACTTACATGGGTAGTGCTCGTACCATGACAAACGATGAAATAATCACAAACGGTACTGTTGACGCGAGCCAGATCTAGGCATGTGATGTCTTTCCCCATTTTTTCCTGTATTCCTCTAATTATTTCTTCAACTAATATGTCTGTTTGTTTTGAGGCTTTTTCTATTACCATGCAATATTTAGTTTATCTTACTTTCAATTGATTTGTATTACTTTGCAAATTGTTTTGAAATCATCAAATTGATATTTTACAACCGCCAAAGATAACCATTTTTAATGATATTTATTTCATCTATAGCATCTGCAAACAACGATTGGGTAATTTTGTGAATATGAATTGCAACAGGCCTTGATGGCGGTTTTGCTTTTACTTATCAAACGTAATTTCAAACAAATTGTTTTTAATGCTAAAGTGCTTTTAATTTAACTGTTTCACAGGGTCTTCGGCAGAACTGGACATGAGCGGTGGCATTCAAAAATCAATTGAGGAAACAGCTTTCGATTCTTTTATCTCATTACTTAAAATCAAATTCTAATGCAAACATTTCCTGTTGGGAGTCAAATTATTGAATACCACAGTATTAATTCGACCAATACCAAAGCAAGGGAGTTACTTCGAAAGGGAGAAATTTTTGAAGGAGCAATAGTGGTGGCTTATGAGCAATACGCCGGCAAGGGTTATGCGCAGAATTTATGGGAAAGCAGCCCGGGCAAAAACCTTACGGTATCATTTGTACTTCAACCCGCCTTCTTATCACCACAATATCAGTTCTGGCTTACCAGGGTGCTGTCGTTAGCGTTAAGAGACACGATTAACTTCTACCTGAACCCTCTACCCCCTGTTACGATAAAGTGGCCTAATGATATTTATGTTGCCAATAAAAAAATTGCAGGAATATTGGTGGAGAACAGCATTTTGGGAGATAAGTTTAAGGACAGCATTTGCGGTATTGGTTTGAACGTAAACCAAACTGTTTTTTTATCAGATGCCCCCAATCCTGTTTCCTTAAAGCAGCTCAGTGGAGTTGAATATGACACCAAAGAAATCCTTAGCCGCATGGCCGGATTCATAACTCATTGGTACACCTTGCTCAGAAATGAACAGTGGTCGATGATCGAAAGGGAATATCTCCAATCACTCTATCTGTTGCACACCGAGGCTGCTTTCAGGACTGGAGACAAACTGTTTAAGGGGTCCATACAGGGGACTGACCAGTATGGACGCTTGCAGATAAGAACCGCTGGTTCTTTAAAATTGTTTGATTTTAAAGAAATATCATTTGTTCCTTAGAAGAACCTAGGCAAAATATTCCTGCACCTTTATGGCCAGTGTATCCACAAACTTTTGTAGGGGTTTTGAAGCCATCATTTTGATAAATGGATTCATCTTTCCATTAAAGTCGACTTCCAATAAGCAGGTGTTCTCATCCAGTTCAAGCAGGAAGATATCCAGGGTATAGTCGATGGGATTTTTGCCATCCGAAACAATATGTATATTCTTGTTGGGAACTTTAGATGCAATACGCATATTCAATTCGGCAATTCCTTCAATAGCGAAAGAACAACTATCGGGTTTTGCCTTATAATTGTTAACCTGGTCGGGCATAAGAGGTTCAAAATGAGTAAAATCGCTAAGGAAATCAAATACCTGCGAAGCGGGTGCGTTGATGGTTAATCGGTCGCTATTAAATTTTGTCATGATCATTATAGTTTAAAAAAGAAAAAATTGAGACTTCCTGCTCAAAGCGGAAGGTAACTCAGGACAAACTGGGCATTTGTGCCACGGATTTGTTAATTATTTACCCCAACTTACAGGGTTACTTCTCCATTTTTCAAGAGATTCAAGGTTGCTGTGATGCATTACTCCCATATTTACAGCTTGTTGTACAAGGGTATTGAAATTGGTGAGGGTATGCAACGGACATTTAGCCGAGTTCATATTCTCCGTGGCTTTCGCAAGCCCGTATGTAAAGATGGCGATCATGCCCAGTACCTCACTCTTGGCGTTATGCAAAGCATCTACAGCAGCCAGGCTACTTTGGCCGGTAGATACCAGATCTTCGATTACGACAACCTTCTTCGCCTGTGGCAAATGTCCTTCAATCTGATTACCAAGCCCATGCTCCTTTTGAGAGCTCCTGACATAGACAAAGGGCAGGCCAAGTTTCTCTGCCACCAGCACACCATGGGCAATAGCACCAGTGGCTACACCGGCTATTACCTCACACTGAGGGTAAATCTCTTTCACCATTTCGGCCAGGGAATCACGCACGTAATTCCTTGCCTCAGGAAAAGAGAGTATTCTGCGATTGTCGCAATAAATAGGTGACTTTAGACCCGAAGCCCAGGTAAAAGGCACCGTTACGTTGAGCTTTACAGCTTCAATTTCCAGCAAAAATTGTGCTACCTTCTCAGCTACCATATTGAATAGTATTTTATTTATTATTTTGTAATGTCAAAATTGAGGACATGTTAAAATCGGGCAAACCTACGGATATTTTTTGAATAAATAAAGTACCATCCAGTCAGCATCGACTTTTAACGAAAGGTTTTAGGGGTATTTATCTTACTTTTGCACCAACAGTTTAGAATAATTATCCAGGTCATCTGATAAGAAAATTTTCAACATAGCTTAACTCAAGGGTTGGGCAAACCGAAAAGACTTATTCTTAACACTTGCAATGTATACAACAGCTGCAAAGAGAAAAGAATTTCATCTTTTAAGATCTATCATTAATAGATCATCAAGCTTGCTTATTAGATGTCTGAACACACCGATAAAACCATTATGAATAAGATTTTTATAAACGACACCACGGTAGAATTCAGTCCTGAACAACCCATAGAAGAGGTTTTCTCGATTCATTTTTCAGATTTCACAACCTCTTCACCCGACGATTTTATCAATAAAGCGATGAAAGGAGCTTATGGTAAGAAGGTAGTTATTTGGGGCCGCTCTTCTGCTGAAGTACTAAATTATTTCAGCGATCATCTGTTGGTAATTATTGCCGCAGGTGGTTTGGTGCAAAATCCAAAAGACGAGGTACTTTTTATTTATAGAAGGAATCTTTGGGACCTGCCAAAAGGAAAGCCCGAGAACGATGAAACAATAGAAGAAACTGCCATCCGGGAAGTTGAGGAAGAATGTGGCATCTCCAGACTAAAGATTCTGGCTCCCCTGCCATCAACCTACCATATCTACCCCATGACCCAAGGAGGATATATTCTGAAGAAATGCGTATGGTTTCATATGCGATCCCATAAATGGAAAAATGTAAAGTTGCAAACCGAAGAGAGTATTACCGATGCGCGTTGGGTACCCATGCCTTTCCCTGAAATAATTCTCAATGGTGCCTTCCCTTCAATACGGGCATTAGTGAATTATTTTCAGACACACCATCAGGGTTCTTGAGATCTTCTCCTTTGTTCAAGATATAACAACCTGTCAAAATTAGTTGCAAAATCTTCTGATGGCCCTAAAGCAGGGTAACTAAGTATTTTACCTTCGGGGCTAATTAAAATATAAGTGGGCAAGCTTTTCACCATGTAGGTATCCAGCAAGCGATAATTGCCCTTAAAATGTGCTGTTTTCCAATGAGGATCTTGTTTTTCCATAACTGAGGTATATTCTGGAAAGTGTCGGTCGGTAGAAATGCCCAGGATGGAAAGATTTTCACCATAATGATCCTGTAAGGCATTCATGGCCACAAAATCGAGTAGGCAGGTTTCGCACCAGCTGGCCCAAAAACCCAGATAAAGATATTTTCCTTTAAAGTCATCGGGCACTCGTAAAGTATCCCCAGACCGGTCAACAACTTCAAAAGAAGGGGCAGGATATCCCGGGGCAAAATATTTTTTGCTATGTAAAATATTCCCGGCAATATAGCGATGATGCGGGAATTTACTGTTCTCCTTTACATAGGTCAATATATCTTCAACATTGGCTTTACGGTAGTCTGGATTGTCATACATATCCTGAAGCCCCTTGAGCATAACCAGTTCCCGGAGTACTTCATTGCGCAGAATGGTATCCTTACCCAGTGAATCCATAAGCGCATGATAGCTATTGAGGTTATTCACTGTATGACGAAGGTCGGAAAGAGTAATACTTCTACTTCCGGCAAAAATATAGGTATCAAAAACTGTATTGAATAAATTCATGTACTGCGAATTATGGTAAAGAATCTCTTGATTCAGTAAATACTCACTTACCATATCATTAAAGGACATAAGGTTTGACACCTGCATATAATAAGCGTACAAATAGCGATAATAGTTCCTGAAGAAATCATTCTCTACATGGGCAAAAAGAGAATCGGTTTTGTCTTTAATGGGTTTGAAAATAGCAGGATTGCGGCTCTTGTAAATCAGCGAAAAGTTATCGGAGAGAAAGTCGTAGAGCACATCTTCAAGTTCACTGATATATTTGTTTATATCATTTTGGGGCCGAAGAATACGAAAGCTGAAATACAATGGATTAAGGTAGGGATTGTTCTTATCATCCAATGTGGTGAAATCCACGGGCTCGAACTCCAGCAAATAATTGCTGTCGGGCTGGGCAAATAAGCCCATGCGGGCATGATCGATGCGAAAAAACACATAGATTGGATCAATGCTTTCAAAAGCAAATTGAAATCGTCCCGATTCATCAATTATCGTTGAACCAATCTCTATCTCACGATAAGTAATCTGGTCACCATACTTCATAAGCCGGATTTCTTTTCCTTGGGCACCGGGGAAAGATCCATTAACCACAATAGCAGTATTTACAGAGGCAAAAGCCTGAAGTGTAAAAAAGGTCAAAAACAGGAAAGTGAATAACCTTATCATGCAAGTTTGTTTTTATACTGCTAATGCAAACGAAAAACCTAAAGAATTATTTTCGGAATCGAACCAGACAAGAATATTCAGGCAATTAAAATACAACCTGCTCAGGAACAAAAGCCGACACATCACCCTTGTTACGAATGATGTCTCTCACGATAGAAGAGTTTAGTGCAGTGTACTCGGGAGTGGTAAGCAAAAAAACTGTTTCGATGATAGGGTGCATTTGTTTATTGATCTGCCCGATGCTTCTTTCAAACTCGAAGTCAGCAGATGTACGAAGCCCTCTGAGAATATAATTAACCTCTTTTCTTTTACAATACTCTACCGTAAGCCCCATATAAGTATCTATTTCCACTGAAGGGAATTGTTCGAAAACTTTCTTGAGCCATGTGACCCTTTGTTCAATAGAGAAAAACCCGGATTTTTCAGCATTGATACCCACGGCAATTATGATCTTGTCGAAAAGAGGCAACGCTCTTAAAACAATTGATTCATGTCCTTTTGTAACGGGATCAAAGGAACCGGGAAATATAGCTACTCTATCCATTTTCCATTTTTTTTAGTTGAATGCTCAACAAATAAACAATATTTTACGGTTGATTCTGCCTGGATTGATGAAAGAAACTAAAATGAACTTTACCGTATTTTCTGGTTTGATCATACCGGGGATGTGCAGAAAAGTCGCGGTGTTCACCATGCTCCATAACAAACCAGCCACCAGGATTAACCACATTGGATTGGAATACCTTTGCAGGAATTTCGTCTACACCACCAAAGTCATAAGGAGGATCGGCAAATACAATATCGAAGCTTGACTTGCAAAAACCCAGAAAGTGAAAGGCTTCAGCCCTAACAGGGCGAAGATTATCCATTTCAAGCTTCTCAACGGTTTGCCTGATAAACTGTACACAGTGGTTATTCATATCAACAGCAATTACTTCAATGGCTCCACGTGAAGCAAATTCATAAGCTATGTTTCCTGTACCTGCAAACAGATCCAGTACGTTTATGTTTTCGAAATCGAAATGATTGTTTAAAATGTTGAAAAGCGCTTCCTTAGCCATGTCGGTGGTAGGCCTGACGGGTAGTTTAGAAGGTGCCAGGATGTGTCTTCTTTGATATTTGCCACCAATTATCCGCATGAATTAAGGTTTAAGAGATTAAAATAATAATGATGAGGTAATTCATCAAATACATCACTGTACTTATACAGTTCACTTCGGGGACCAAAAGTAAGTGATTTTACATAGAGTCTCATCTTTTTATAGAATTCACTCTCTATACCCACCTCACCAAGAATCATAGTATTAAGTATTTCAGCATCTAACCTCAACTGTTCGAGCACAAAAAACAGATAATAAAATAAGTCATCCCATGTCTGATAGTTGAAAGAGTTATAGAAACTTAGATTTTTATTTTCAAAATAAAGTATCTCAAAATGTCCTCTTTGTATATGCAAGACCAGCTGTACATCGTGTTTACCATACCTGATCATGTATAATACATTTTCAATCAAGCAACTCGAATGGTGCCTAATGCGGTTTCCAGGGAAAAGAAAATTAATCTTTTTGAGCAAAACTCTGGGAAAAGGATAAACAGCATAAGCTGCAAGGTTATTTAATTTATCAACCTTTAGCTCATACTCTTCCTCAGGATAAATATTAAAATCAATAAATTGCTGCTTCTCCAGATAGGAAAATAAATCTGCTGGTACGAAAACCGCTTTGGGGCTCACAAAGGATAAGCTAATGCGCTGATAAAAGGAACTTAGGATCTTTTTCTTTTTGGTAATTTGCTCCAATAAATGGGCAAGTTGTTCGAAATTCTGTCCCTGCTCAAGAGAATAAGACTCAAGAAGAGTGTAGCGAAATTTCTCTGTATCGAGCACACAATAAGAAAATCCATCGGGCGAGAGCTCGATGGATAAAAAGTTTTTTCCTGACCGGTTTAATACATTTCCAGTATCATGAATACTAACGCGCTCTTGAAAAGGAATATGCATTCTGTTAAACATTAGTTACTCCCAGTTACCATCAGTAGATGCTTCAACCATTGAGCCCACCTTCAAACCTGCTTCAGTGTCTCGGGTATAATAAACCCTCCATCTGTCAAGATCTTTAAGATAATCTTCAGGAAGAGCATAAGCTTCAAAAACAGGAATTTCGGTTAATCCCCTTGTAATTTCACCGGCATCCATCACAAATTCAACACCATTGGTAAAAGGCACATAACCTAATGAATCGAGAGGATACCTGGTCTTGGTAAGAAGAGTGTCTTTTGCTCTAACCCATAGAGTATCCCTTTGTACAATACCCATTTCTACGGCCTGAGTTTCAGTGAGAGAGTCGGGCACATTACCAATAGCTTTAATTACAGCCAGGGAATCTTCCTGAACAAAATCTATCAATGAATCCATGTCACTGTTAAATGTGCCATATCTTGAACGATGTGCAATCTGCACCTGTCTGATATCTTTGAGTCGCCTCACAATCACATCTTCTCTGTGCGCCATTTCCTGATTAAAGCGTACGGGTTCCATTATACTATCATAGATTAAATAACCTAATACAACGATACCCAGCACTAATACGATTTGAATAATAGTTTTCATAAGAACTTGATTAATTAAATTTATTGTTCAACCTAAAATTTCTGTTGTTATTTTTATTTTCCAAAAATCACTTTAATCACTTCTTTTCGTGCGATAATTGCTTTGAGAGAGAAGTCTGCAGCGCACTTAATTAGGACAGTGCAAATATTCAATTTTTTTTTTAATCCCACTAATTATTTCTAAAAAAACATTTAGAAAAATGCATCAAGCACTCTCAGGCATGATTTACTGAAAAGCCCTGTCGAGATGGTGTGTCCTGCGATCAATCTTCAAATCATTTAACACACTGGATTTTACACGCAAAGTTAGGTTATAGCTTTGTCTGAATCCGAAGGGTATCCAGTTGATGGTGAGCTCCCAGCAGTGAAGATCGCGATAAATATCTACCGAGGTATAGGTAAAATCCTTGTCCTGAAAGTTGTAGCCACTGGATACGCCAATTCGCCAGTTGGGTGTAAGATTAAAATCTCCGGAAGCGCTTAAGGTCTGAATAATCTTTCGTTCGGTAAAAAGCTCACGTCTGTTAAAATTGGTATTATAATTAAAAGAATAAGATAATCGTAGATTCCAGGGCACAGAATAATCGATTACACCAGCCGCAACCGCTGCAGGCACAGTGGGTTCTTCCTCAGCAGTCATCGGGGCGTCTTCGGTTAAAAGGCCACCCGGTTGGGTGCCTCGCTGGGCGGATGATGGCGGGGGAGCGCCGCTTCCTTTTTTCTTCGAGCTTAAGTTGTAGTTTAAATTGAAACTCCAGGAGCTATTTCTTAGCTGCAGGAGTTTTTTATCGCTTTCCCATAAGAATTTGTTTATGGGCCGTCCTAAGGAATCAGCGGCATAAGGAGACCAGGAGCTGGCGTATGTAACATCAAACTGGCCAAACAATCGAGTCCTTCCTGATAAACGAATATCGCTCATATTAAGTGAATCGCGGGCTATATCATAACTGGTTGATATGCTAAGGTTATCAATGAGTGCAATCTTTTTCTCTCCGCTTACGGTATCTTTGCGGCTACGCACTTTCATCTCCAGGTTGTTTGACATTGAGAAATTTATTGCTCCTGAACGTCCTGCCGGGGGAACACGATACAGACCATTCTCATAATGAGAATAGCTGACAAACTCCTGCTGATTGGGATCGTAATATTCGTCATAATAGCCCCAGAAATCATCAGCAAAATCTGGTCGAAAAGAGAAGCCAATACTGGGTGAAACAACGTGTCGTAGGGCAATTAATGGCCCTCGGCTAAACCTTAGCATACCATAAATGCGTGTATTAAGCGAGGAGCTGTAATTAAAATCGCGTACGCCATAAAATCCACGAAGGGTATCTGTAACGACTTGTCCGGATAGCTGTTCAAAGCTTCCAGGTGACCTGGCTGTAAATCTTCCATTTGGATTAACCTGATTAAAACCCGTGCCCCATCCATCTTTATCAACCACTTCATCAGCCACCCAATTGCGCTCTATCTTTTGAAAATACCACCGCTCAGTGTAGTTAATGCTGTTGCTGAGATTAAAATGCTTTAAAACCCGAAAACTATGACTAATAGGAATCGAATGTTGTACACCATTTTTCATATTCGAAAACATTGTCGGCGAAAACATTTCTTCTTCAGGAATTTTAATCTGATTACTGGCATTAGAGGTATAATTCATGGTAATCTCCTCATACCAGCGTAAAGGTCCTTGCGGGTTGCGACGTCGTAAGGGATAAAATCTGGCCACACTAAAAGCTATTTCAGGCAGGCTAAGGTCAACGATTCTGGTATTGGTATTCTGACTGTGGCGGGCATTAATAGAAAGGTTGTATCGTCCGGCCCAGTTGGCTGCATAGCTGATGTTGGAAGAGAAAGTATTCGAAAGATAATCCTGATGGGAAGTAGGATTAAAGCGGCTGGATTGACTGCTCCCGGCATTAACATTGGCCCTGAACACACTGTTGGGTCGGGCCTTAGGATCCTGACTATGGTTCCACATTACCCTCATATTTCGGTTCCTGGAATAACCCGGCAAATTTCTTTCTCCCAATATATCAATGCTATAGGATAATCTCATGCTACCTCCAAACCTGTATCGCACTTTATAATTGGATCCCAGGTTGACACCCCAGCTTCCACGCGAATAAATATCACCGGTCACGGAGAGGTCGACGTAATCGTTAAGCCCTAAATAAAAACCTCCATTCTGCAGATAAAACCCCCGGTTGTTGGTTTCACCATAGGAAGGAACCAATACACCTGAGGCCTGTCCCTTGGTATTGGGAAAGAAACCAAATGGCAGCATCAGGGGAGTCCTGACTCCCATAATGGTCAGACGGGGAGCACTGGAAATAATTTTATCGTTGGGAAGAATTTTCGCCCTGGCAAATGAAATATGAAAATGAGGATTTGGATTATCGCAGGTGGTATATTTTCCTGATTTAACATGAATAACCTTAGTGTCCATGATCTTCACGATGTCACCATGCAAAAATCCATCCGCCTCTTCGGTGATAACCTGAACCGTACGACCTTTTTGTGTTTCAAAATTATAGCGTAACTCTTTTGATTCAAAACTTTGTGCCCCTTCAGTAAAAACAGGATTGCCTGTAATTTCACCAATAGAATCGGGCATGCCCACGGCAAACAATTCCTTATTGGTGAAATCAATACTTACATACGCCGCCGTCAGATGGATTGCGCCATAGGTGAGATCAGCATTACCCCATAAATGGACCACTTGTCTTCTTAAATCAAATCGAATGGAATCCTTGGCAGAATAATCGACCCTTTGATCCAGAATAACACCAGATCCGCTTTTTCTGGGTTGGGGAGTAGCTAGTGTATCCTGCTCAGCAACGTTAGCCTCAAAAATGGTATCAGAGGGTGTAATGGGCAGATCAATAGTATCCTGAAGCAGGGCATTTTCAGGCAGCTGAGCATGCAATGCAAAAACTTTTTCGTTACAGGTCAAAGACAAACAAAAAGTTATGGCAATAAAAAACTTAAAACCTAAGCTTGTACGCAATTCTTTTTAATATTATTTTTGCACAATATGAGAGCTTATATAACGTAGAAATAAAGTATGAGGTTATTTGGATTAAAATTATGATAAGATAATTGATTATCTAACTTTGTCTAAGTTTTAACCCACACAAAAAATCAAGCGCAAAACTATAAAAAAACGAGCAATTATTAAGTGAAACGAAAGATTATAATTTTTGGTATATTATCTGTTCTATTGCTGAACCCCCTGTGGGCCGACAGGCAGGGTTACGTGCGCAAAGTAGTAATTGATCCCGGTCATGGTGGCCGAGATCCCGGTGCAGTGGGGCAATTGGTTAAGGAAAAGGATGTTGTGCTGGCCATATCACTTAAGTTGGGCCAATACATTAAGGAAAACTTTGATGATGTTGAAATAATCTATACCCGCAATACCGATGAGTTTATTGAATTGCACCGGCGGGCACAAATAGCCAACGAAAATAAAGCGGATCTGTTTATTTCTGTTCATTGTAACGCAAGTCCATCCAGACGGGCATATGGAGCCGAAACCTTTGTTATGGGCTTGCACAGAAGTAGCGAAAACCTCGAAGTAGCCAAAAAAGAAAATGCTTCTATTTTGTATGAAGAAGATTACTTGCAAACCTACGATGGATATGATCCAAACTCTCCCGAATCAAACATTATTTTCAGTATGTTTCAGAACCTATATCTTAATCAGAGTCTTGTGATGGCATCTTTGCTACAGGATCAGTTCAGAGAAAGGGCAGGCAGACATGACCGGGGCGTAAAACAAGCAGGTTTCCTTGTACTCTATAATATTACTATGCCAGGCATCTTGGTAGAGGCAGGATTTTTAAGCAATACCCATGAAGAGAAGTACCTTATGTCTGAACGGGGACAAGCACATATTGCTTCTGCTGTTTTCAGAGCCTTCAGAGATTATAAGCAAACTCAGGATATGCTTGCTTCACAACAAACCAACATAGACAATAACAGACCAGCAAATTCTGCGGTCAGCGCATCTCCCCATCCTACACAATCAAATCCTGTGATAACAACCTCCACCAACCCACAAAATCCATCAGATGCAAATACCTCCTCACAGGATGCATCATCCAGCAGCAGTATCCAACAGACCTCAGAGCTTAAGCCAGAGATTAACTTTCGGGTACAATTTGCCACCACCACCATCGAGAAACCATTGAATGCACCAGAGTTTAAGGGTCTAAAAGAAGTTAGCTTTTATCTACACGATGGTTTGTATAAGTATACTGTTGGAAAAGAAAATTCATGGGAAGCAGCCATTCGTGTTCAACAAAACCTTCAGGAAATTGGTTTTATTGATGCATTTGTTGTTGCTTTTAAAAATGATCAGCGAATACCTGCGGCGGAGGCCATCAGGTTCTTAAGAGATAATGAATGACATAATATATTCACAGTAAATACAACGCAGGCCGGTAAAAAAGGGATTTTCGGCAATGGCACAAGAATATCTCCTTTAAAAGTATTATTGCTCACTTAATAATTACTCGTTTTGAAAATAACAAGAGAATACAAAATTGGCATATTTGCCACCGTCACCATCCTTTTATTTGTGTGGGGATTAAATTACCTCAAAGGCAGGGATTTGTTTTCAGAACAGATTACCTTTTATGCCATCTATGAAGATGTAGCAGGACTTACCGAATCCAACCCGGTTTCCATAAGTGGGGTAAACATCGGCCAGATTAATAGCATAAGCTTTATGCCCGATGGCAGTGGCAGGATTTTAGTGGAAAGCATTATCAGTCAGGAAGTACCCATTCCCGATAATTCTGTTTCTTTGTTAACCGGAGCAAGCCTTACCGGAAGCAGAGAGATTATTATCAAACTAGGTGATTCAAATACCGATATCAGCTCGGGAGATACCCTGGAAGCGGGTTATGAGTCATCTATACAGGAAGAGGTGAGCGAACTGGTGCTGCCCATAAAACAAAGGGCTGAAGATCTTTTTGCCCAGATTGACTCGGTTATGATTGTTTTTCAGGCCATCTTCAATGAGCAAACCAGGCTCAATATTACCCAAAGCTTTCACAGCATACAAGAAACCCTAGAAAACCTGGAAAATACAACAGGAACACTTGATGTAACCATCGACAGGGAGTCGACACGGCTTAGTACCATTTTAACCAATGCAGAATCTATCAGTGAAAACCTAAGTAACAATAACCAAACCATCGACAATATCCTCAATAATTTCTCCAATGTGTCTGATAGCCTGGCCGCAGCCAATATAACACAAACATTACTCCAGGCTGAACAGAGTATTGCTTCACTGGCTCAGATCGTTGAAAAGATAAACCGTGGAGAAGGATCAATGGGAATGCTTATAAACGACGATAAGCTATACAACAACCTGGAATCTTCGTCCAAACAACTGGAGTTGTTGCTTGAAGAAATCAAAAACAATCCGGGTGCTTACTTCCGGTTGTCTGTTTTCGGCGGCAGATAATTGTACAGGAGCATAATAATTCTTTCAACGCAATGAATGCATTGCCTCACCAAACCAAATATAAGATCGAATGAAAGCCATACTCTATGTTATCCCCCTTATGTTTTTCCTGACATTCTGTGGAACCGCTCCACGTGAGGGGCACCAGCAAAACTCCTCCGAAGAAAATCCAAAGGAGATATCAGAAAATGAACGTGCCTTTATGAATAACCTATCTCTTCTTTGCGGCAAATCTTTTCAGGGCCAGCAGGCATATATGCAACCGGGAAGAGAAAGCTGGGAAGACAAAAGCCTTGTGATGCATGTAAATCTTTGCGAAGACTCTCAGGTACACATCCCCTTTCATATCGATGATGATCAATCCCGCACGTGGATGTTTCTGGTTGAAGACGGGAGGCTGCGTTTCAGACACGATCACCGACATGAAGATGGGACCCCTGAAGAACAGACACTTTACGGAGGATATGCCGATGGCACCGGAGATGAATACAAGCAATTTTTTCCTGCTGATGAGTATACTATAAATCTGCTTAATGATACCAATAACAGACAGTGGAATGTAATTCTGGCAGAAGATTTGTCAACATTAAGCTACCAGTTGCAATACAATGACGAGATTGTTTTCATGGCAGATTTTGATCTCACCTCACCCATTGAGTAAATATAAGCAAATTATTAGTTGAGCATCCCTTCCACCCTATCTTCATTATAGTGTACACCGAATCCATCATACCATCGGTAGGAGTAACATGCAACAAAGTCCTGTAGCCATGCAGTAATGATTCGGAAATGTTTTGGTGGGTAAAGCCGGCTTTGAATAAGCTGCCTTTACCCCCTTAGAGGGTATATAGTCCATCCATGAAGTTTCAACCCTTGATGCATAGTCCCATCTGAATCCATCCATTGACAACATAACCACATACTGCTCATCGGCAGGTATGGGTTGCTTATTACCAACAGAGCAGGAAAAAGAAAAAATAAACAAAAACAAAACGGGATATCTCTTAAAACGATTCATTTTTCGGGCATTTAGATTAATGAAGGTTGTATTTAAACTTTTGGCTATAATACGAATAATGGATACAAAAAAATACATTAAATACTCACCCGGTGCAATATATTTATGCCAGGTCCAGGGGTAAATTGAGAAAGATTTTAGGAATCACACGGCGGCATTCAGAATAATTATATATTTTTGCGATTGGCACAAATTATATGTCATAAATATATGCGTTTTAAAACCACCATTCTGCTCCTTCTGTTTTATACCTTAATGCCAGGCCCGGTGCAGGCAACAGAATCCTTAAATACGTTAGATTCTCTCTATAGAAACTCAGTTGACGATTCCACCCGCATAGAATTACTGCTAAAAAAGGGAGATGTTTTCGAGCATACAGATTATCATCTGGCTCTGGATTACTATCATCAGGCACTTGAATATTGCATCACTGCCTTAAAATCGAATAAGAAGGAATCGATGAAGCTAAACGTCTTGCATATCAAAGCACTACGTTACATTGCTTTCCTTCAATCGAATTGGCAACACTACGATTTGGCCACCCAAACCAATGAACAGCTGCTTGACTTGTACCACATTAATAAGGATGACAAAGGTGTATGTAATACGCTGAACCGGCTGGGAAATATTTATTATTACCAGGGCAACTGGGCTGTAGCTTTAGGGTATTATCAGGATGGACTTGTGCAGGCAGAAAAATCAAACATAAAACAACTAACTGCCGATTTACAAACCAACATCGCTACTATTCATTATCTGAAAGGAGACTATCTGAAAAGCCTGGAACATTACCAACAAGCCCTGTTCCTCTACGATAGTCTGGATAATAAAAACAACAAAGGCATTGTATATCTGGGCATGGGCAACATCCACAATTCTATGGGTAACTTTAATCATGCACTGACAAACTATCAAACTGCATTGCAATATTTTGAACAAACGGAAGATTATGACAATATCTCTTCCATTCATATCAGTCTCGGTTCGTTATACTATCTTGATCTTGAGTATGATGAAGCAGAAAAGTACTATCTCTTGGCACTCAATCATTGCGTTTCGGCCAATAATTCTCGTCAGGAATCGGAGTGCCTGGTGAACCTGGGGATACTTTATGAAAGTAAGGGGGATACCCACCAATCATTGGAATATCTGAATAAGGCCCTTGTAGTTTCCCGCACTTCGTCCAACAAGTTCATTGAAACCGTTTCTTTGCGAAATATTGCTTTAGGCTTGTCAAAATCTGGAAGCTTTCAAAAGGCTCTTCATATGGCTCAACAAAGTCTTCAATTAGCCAAAGAAATCGATTCTTTGGAAGACCAGGCAGAAGGATATAAAATATTGGCCGAGATTAATAAAAAACGACAGGCCTATCAGGATGCCTTGCATTACTATCAGGAATATAAAACCTTGAACGACTCCCTGCTTAATATCGAGAAACAACGACAGCTCAACGAAATGGATGCCATTTTCCAGTCAGAAAGAAAAGAACGACAAATAGCATTGCAACAGCTCGAACTGGATAAAAATAAAATTGAACTACGAAAAAAAAATCATACCGTTAACATTATAATTATTCTCCTTATTAGTCTTGTCTTTATAGCTATAATTGTTTTTGTGTATAACAATAAAGAAAAGCTGAAGAACCAGGATATAAAAAGACAGAATCAAATAATCAATCACAATCTTAACAGGATAAAAGTTCTCGAGAAAGAAAAGATAGAGCTGAATAAGCAAATCAAGAACATGAGCCATCAAGGTAAAAGCATTGAGCAAACACGCTATGATCAGATACAGTTTGCCCGCTACATTAACCAACGGGCATTTGCCCCTCAGCTTGACCTGCAGCAGGTCTTTCCGGGCAAATCATTCACTTACCCCTATGTATCTAATGCACAAACACTTGATTATTCATTTATAAAAGAAGATGCTAAGGGCTTATTTATGGCCATTGCCGATACTACACTGGATGTATGGTATAAAAATATTCTGCACATCGCCATGAATTCTTTTCTCGAGCGTAATATTACTTCACTCGATGAAATAGATACTACCGCGTTGTCTGTGCAACTGAATGATTTTGTAATGAATATTCTTCAACCACATTTTGAGGGAAAAACAAATCACTCCCTGAAACTCTCCTTTGTATACATCAATGCCCAAACTAAAAAAATAAAATATGTTTCAAAAGGCATGTGGCTGTATTTTGCTATCGCACGCAACCAGGAAAGCTTCCTGAAGAAAGACTATGAATACCATGAATTGCAAAAACTAACGGCTAAAGCAAATAGAATTGCTGACTCCATGAGTAAAGATCCGGCAAGGGAAGAAGTTGAATTTACACTGAAAACTACCGACAGGATATACATTATAAATCCCGGATTCCCCGCCAATGCACAACAAAGTGAACTGGAGGAATTTCTGTGCGATGCGTATTTGATTCCTTTTATCGATTCTTATCAAAACATGAAAATAGACCTGTTAGGACAATACTTAAGAAAGGAGTTGAGAATACAGGCGTCAAAAGGTAACAATTACCTACCTGATCAATTATCCATCCGGGGTATTGAACTTTAATATCCCAAAGTCTCCAGGTTTCTGGTTTTTTCAGGATTATCCGATATTCCCAAAACAAATCTCAGGCTGTATGCATTGCCTTTTAGTGAAGAGCCTACCGTATTTTCATGATTTAATAGAACAATACCTGGTTTAATGCCCAAATGCATTCTGTTGGAAAAAACAATTGAAACAAACGGCCCAGCCTGTAAAGCCCACGTCCCAAAGGTTTGTCTCTGTGGCAGCTGTTTGTCTTCAACCATATCAATAAAATCATTCCCCCCGGATACAAAAAGGCCTACACTCCAGGCTTGCTGCTTAAAGATTATCTGGTTAATTTCCAAACCAAGATATGCCCCCTGATGGTTTCGGGTCTGAATAAGGGTATCCCGAATATTCATTTCAAAGGGTTGGCGTGTTTTTCCGAAACGAATGTCAAAAACGCCATTAAAGGTGGTATTTCTAATTTTAAGCCCGGCAACTACTCCTAAAAAAGGTTTAGGCCCGATAAGCTTTAAATCATAGGTTGGAAACCATATTCCCGAACTGAGACCAAAATTAAATTCAGGTTTTTTCTTCCAGTACTCTACAAGATTTCCATACTCCTCACCCAGGTCCGTATTTACATATACTCCCTCGCGCAACAGGGAAAAGAATGCATCGGTATTACCACTGTATAGGGTAAGGATGGCAAAAGAAAGCTCATCAGAATCTGCACTACTAAGTAGTTCCATTGCTTTACGCTGGATTTGCCTGTCAAAGTCTCCGCTTACAGGAACAAAACCATAGTAATCTGCCTGGCGGGTATATTGTTCATCCCGTGCAGGCGAATCATTAATTTCTATTATTTCCTGCCTGTTGCTGAAGGCGATAGCATAATTCAATAAAGAAAAATTTTCCAATACACCCGGAAAATCTCCGGCCATAATCAAATGAATGGCCTTAGCCCTGAACACCGGTTCTGTCAATCCACATTCCTGCTCCCATGCAAACACTATCTCGCCCATCTTTTGGGTTTCGTTATTCTTCAAATGCATGGCATACGTGTGAGCAAATGTGCCAGCTTGATTCCGGCATTCACCAACTGAAGATGTTTGGCCCATCGAATCTGAAAAACCAATTAGACTGCAGAATATTGATGCAACAACTAAATATTGGGATGACATGAAAAAAAAGGAGTTTTATGAAAGAAATGCTTTTACAAATATATCGATAACGAACTAACTCACAAAGAAATTATTAAGTCACATAGGAATGTTGTAAACGTCCTTTCTTCATAGCCATAAGAAGTGATTATAGTAATAATTACTTGCCGAATAATTATCTTTGTCTTAGGTTGATTAAATACTACCAGGCCTCAGAATCGCTATTCGCCGGGTGCAAATGGCAGCCTGACAATGCGAGTTAGGAATAACAGCAATTAAAAATATAACCGAATAATTATGCAAAGCAAGCCTACCCAAAACAAAGATGAAATAGAGCAGCAAGGTCTTCAGAAAATTCACCGCGATCTCAGAGCAGCCATGGATGCCCTGAGAGAGGTGCTTAGAGATCTCAATGAAGATGAAGTGGCCGCTACACTCAAAGATATTGATGGATATGAGCATACCACTTCGGACGACATAATGGCAGGGAATGAGGAAAAATCAATACAAGCCTTGAGTATAAGTTTTCAGTTAATGAACCTGGTGGAAGAAAATGCTACGGTACAATTCAGAAGAAAACTGGAAAATAATCTCGGCCTGAGTGTCATACGAGGATCATGGGGAGAAACCATCACCCGATTGCAACAAAAAGGACTCACCGAAGACCAAATTGCGGCTGTGCTGCCACAGGTAAAAGTTATGCCCGTGCTTACGGCTCATCCCACAGAAGCCAAGCGAACTTCTGTACTGGAATTGCATCGTGAGCTGTATCTCGAGCTGGTAAAAAAAGAAAATCAGATGTATTCCACTACCGAGAGAAAAATTATCGATGATGGGATTAAGTCATTGCTGGAAAGATGGTGGAGAACGCGTGAGGTAAATCTGGAAAAGCCCAATCTCGAATCCGAAAGAAATAATGTGATGCATTATTTCACACAGGTTTTCCCCCTGGCACTCGAAAGAAGCGACCAAAAACTTCGCTACACCTGGCAGGCAATGGGATATGATCCAACGCGCCTGACAACAACAGATCAATTCCCGGTGCTTGAATTCGGAAGCTGGGTGGGTGGAGATCGCGACGGTCATCCTTTTGTAACGGCAGAAGTTACCCAATCCACCTTGTTGTCTCATCGCGCGGCTGCATTAGAGATATTAAGAGAGTCTATTCTGAAAGTATCGGCACGTTTCACCTTCTCTGACGGGCAAAATCCTGTCCCATCCTTCTTTCATAATGCCATAGGCCAGTTACAGATGCAGCTTGGTGAGGCCGGTAAAAAGGCCATACAGCGAAACCCGCGTGAGCCCTGGCGACAATTTCTCAACCTGGTGGTGGCCAAACTCGATAATACCATCGGGGCGAATAAGCTTGCACCAGAAGCCTGCTATCAAACGTCCCAACAACTGCAACAGGATCTGCTCATCCTCAGAAATAGCCTCATGGAAGCCGGTGCAGCAAAAATTGTAGAAGATCTGCTGTTTCCTCTTGAACGTAAAGTACAGTGTTTCGGATTCCACCTGGTAAAACTTGATATCCGCCAAAACAGCTCCTTCCACGAAAAAGCACTCGAGCAAATGCTTAAAGCGGCTTCTTTTAAAGATTGGGAATACAGCCACTGGGATGAGAAAAAAAGATTGCAGTTTCTTGATGCTGAGCTTAAAAGCCATAGGCCATTTGTGGTTGGAGGTGTTCATATTGGTCCTGAAGCAGATAAAATAATCGATTGCTACAGGGTTGTGCGTAATCATATAAACAGGTATGGGCCACAGGGTCTAGGGTCATTTATTGTAAGTATGACCCGTGGAGTAAGCGATTTATTGGTGGTTTATTTATTTATGCGAGAGCTGGGAATGATTAATTTTCCTCTTCCCATAGTGCCTTTGTTTGAAACCATAGATGACTTGCAGCATGCCCATCAGGTGCTGGATGGTTTTCTATCTCATCCCATGAGCAAGAAGCTTATTGGAACACGCACCCAGGAAGTAATGCTGGGATACAGCGACAGCAACAAAGACGGAGGAATACTTGCCAGCAGGTGGAATATCTACCAGGCAGAACAGAAACTCACTCTGGTGGGCGAAAAACATGGGGTCAAATTACGCTTTTTCCATGGCATTGGTGGCACCATCAGTCGCGGCGGGGGTAAATATCACCGCTTCCTGGATGGTATGCCTCAGGGAAGTCTCAGTGGAGAGATTAAGCTTACCGTGCAGGGTGAGACCATAGCACAGCAATTTGCCAACCTGCTCAATGCCAGTTACAATCTCGAAATGCTTCTTTCGGGCACCAGTTTGCAAACAGCATATACCCTGCATCTCAAGCAAAAAAGACTTTATCCCTTCGGGGCTTTCAGCCACATGGCAGAGCTGTCATTGCAAAAGTACCAGCAGCTCATAAACCGTGAGCGATTTATTGAATTTTACAGCCAGGCAACTCCCATCGATCTGCTTGAGCGCAGCCGCATTGGCTCCCGGCCGGCCCGAAGAACGGGCAAACGTTCTCTGGAAGATCTTCGGGCCATCCCCTGGGTATTCAGCTGGAACCAGAGTAGATTTAACCTCACCGCCTGGTATGGTGTTGGGTATGCCCTGGCAGAGATAAGAAAAAATTACCCCAGCGAATATGAAGAATTGCGCACCTTTGCTCATAAGTGGCCCTTCCTGCGATATAACCTTATTCATGTAGAAACGAATTTACTCAATTCGGATGAACATCTTATGCATCAATATGCAAACCTGGTGCAAGACAAAGCATTGAGGGAGGAGTTTCTTAAACTCATCATGGATGAATTCTTTCTTGCCAAAGAACAAATCATGGATCTGTTGGGTGAAGAAGCCCTGGACAGACGCCAAAGCCTGCTGGATAATATTCATCGCAGGAAAGAGGCGCTGCTTAAGCTGCATCATCTGCACATCGATTACCTTGCCCAGTGGAGAAAAATGAGCGAACAAGAAAAGGAATCAAACGACCTTATGCTTGATCGGCTGCTCATGATTACCACAGCGCTATCGGGTGGATTAAAAAGCACCGGTTGAAACCCAAACTTTACATCAAGAAGTTACAGCAGAAACCTACATTTATTGAAAAATAAATTTAAACTCAGCACTGCTCCCTTCAGCGGCCTTCGATATTTTCCGGTAACAAGTCGAAGCGAAACGGAGCTTTTTAGGAAGTTTGCAGTTCCGCAAAGCACTAAAACACGCAATGAACAAAATGTTAATTGCGGGACATTCAAACTTCCGGCGAAGTGAGCTTCAGACTTGTCGGAAAAAATCGGCAGCCTTGACTTTTTGCTTCTTTTGTGTCAAGACAAAAGATGAAGAAAGATAAAAATGAGTAGCATGTTATGCCGCTGCTTTTTGTCATAATTGCCTCATACACCTCACGGAGCATGGGTTTTTGTAATTTACAATAAAAAGTCTACAAAGCATAACTAATGCCTGCCGAGATAAATCGAGGCATGCCCACCCTTATCCCCTGGGGGCGGCGTGTAGAAATATATCTTTCATCGAATAGGTTCTTTACACTCATATTAACGCCCAGCCCCGAAGCCTGGTGCTCATACCATGCTGAGATACTGGCAACCATATAGGGGTTCAGCTTTCCGATTCGTCCATTTGCGGTGGCTTGTACATACTTATAGTTTTGGTCAGCCAAATCCCTTTCAATCCATGGATCAACATGGTCGGTGTTGAGAGCATCGGTATACTGGCTGCCGGTATAGTTGGCCCAGGTACGCACGCCCCAACCCGAGGCATGCTCAAGGGTTAGTGAAAGCGCCATAGTAAACTCCGGAGCATAGGGCGTTTTGTTACCATTGACATTTTCATAAACATCCGAAAAGTCTTCGCGGGTCGAAACTTTTGATTTCACAAATCTGTCTCCTGTAAAAACCGAATTCACCCAGGTACCTGAATAACTGATTTGTGCTCCCCATTGCTCGGGCAGATAGTCATCAAAAGGCAGCAGTAAAGACAATTCCATACCCTGGTGCACGGTTTCTCCCCCATTTATATATCCTGCTCCTGCCCCTCCCGAAGACTCAGATACGGGTATAATCTGATTGGAAAAATCCATCCTGAAGAGTGTATATTCCAATTCCATCTTACCATAATTTAAACGCGTACCCATTTCAGTATTCCAGCTCTGTTCTGCTTCCAGCTGCATATCTTGTCCTGAGCTGCTGATGGCATCCTTGGTGCGGGGAGGAGCAAATCCACGATGAACTCCTGCGAATAAGCCAACGCTATTGGTAACATTATAGTTGATGCCTGCACCGGGGATAAGAGTAAATACTTTGCTGTTGGCAGTGATAAGCGTATCAGTATAATTCGAACGCATGATCTCCCGGCCATACCAAATATTTTCATTCCGTAAACCGGCTGTGAGGGTAACTTTTTGGCCTAATAAAAATTTATTCTGCACAAAAGCACTCATGGTATTGGCAAAGCGTACTTCATCATTACGCAGATTACCCGAGCTAAAATCAGCAGAAGTACCAACTACTCTTTGTTCAAAGGCCTTTTCATACAGATAACGCACGCCGGCATCTGTTTTGGTTTGTACCGATCCCAGATTGTATTGAAAGGCAACCCGGGGCTCTGCTCCCACTACCTCAAACTGACGGTCGCGATGTCCTGTGCTGTTGCGAAGATAAATAGCACCATCAATCTCATCTTCAAAACCCAAAACCTCTCCTGTTGTATTGGATGCTGTTGCGCTGTAGGAGAAATCCTGGCGCTTCCAGTTTCTGATGGTAGAATAGGCAAATGCTGTAGTATTGATCTGCATTCCTTTGGCAGGACTGTATTTATGGATAGCGCTCAGGGCATATCTGCGGATGTGTAGGTTATCTCCCGGAGCAATCTGAAGCTCGTCAAGGTCAGCGGCTTCATACATGGGTTGGGTAAGTCCCACATAGGTTGAGTTGGAGCTTTCATCATATACTCCCAATTTAACGGATAGTACAGAAACAGCAGAGAGTCTGCTTTGCAACTTGGTATTGAAATCATGAAACAGGAAAGCTGTGGGGCCAAAATTGTCGGCTTGTTTGCGTTGAAAATCAACATTAAATCCAAAATTGTCGATGGTATTGCCTATCACAAAGCGTGCATTGTAAAATCCTCTGTCGCCGGCCCGCGCAGAAAATCTTCCGGATAATTCCTGAGGGGGGTCGGCAGTAAGGAAGTTAATTACACCGCCTATGGTTTGAGGTCCAAAAAGAATAGAACCATTCCCCTTAAGCACTTCTATACCGCTCATGCGATCTATACTTGGGGTGAAATACATTTCGGGTTCACCATAAGGTGCCAGTGCTACCGGAATACCATCCTCCAGAATCAATACATTACGGCTTTTGTCAGGGTCCAGTCCACGGATACCAATGTTGGCGCGCAAACCTGCTCCTTCTTCTTCTACAACATGTACCCCGGGAATGTTTCGCAACACTTCATTTCCGCTCAGGGGCATTACACTGCGCAATTCAGCCTGTCCTATAATGCTGGCTGAACCGGGCAGATAGCGCAACAGTCCGATGCGACTACCTGATACAAGCACCTGATCGAGCAACAAGACATCTTCTTCTACTTCCAGCAGTAAATCACCAGGCTCATGATTTAGCTCAATTTCATGATAGCTTGTTTTATATCCCAAACCTTTTATGGCCAGCACTACATTTTCTGAACCCTCATAATTAAAGCTGAAATGTCCACTGGCATCAGTAGAAACCCCTTGCTCTGTATCCTTTATATATACCGCCACATAGGGTACTCCTTTTTCGTTATTAATGACCTGACCTTTTATTATCATGGAAGATGCTGAAGCAACCAGTTCGAAAACCATGAGAAAGAATAGTATTGATGCTGAAATTTTATTAATGACTGCCATAGAAATAATGAGTTAGTTTTTTTCGTGAATGAATACATCTCTTCTCCAGCATTAAAGTACTGCTTTGCTTAATATCTTTCAAAAAAAACACTCTCTGAACCAACCAGCAAGGGGGTAATACCTTTGCTCAATCATTCAACAGAGTGTCCGGGTGGAATTAACAACTGCTCGTGATTAACAACTATTGAAGAACTAAATTCTGATGGCAAAAATACTTCCTTCAGCTATGCCATACAATCCCTATATATAGTGATTTTATCCACAGGGACACCCCAATAAAAAGCGGCTTAAAAACATCTGTATGTTATTAAGCCGCTGAGGAATAATCAGATAAACAGTTTTGATGCTTACCTTGGTTTAAAACCCCTTTGCTGCATCTTGTCCTCAAATTCCTGACCCATTTTCAACCCCCATTGCTGACCAACGAGCATTGATTCTTTCATGATATGGGGGGTATTCCTGGCGAATTTTATGCCTACCGGACTTTCATAGAACCGTATAATACCTTCCAGATCTTCAAGAGTCAGATATTTTTTATACACTGGTACCATCATATCCACCAGGTCATCAAGCGATGTATTTAGAAACTCATCTTCGAACTCAATCCACGCCTCAGGGGCAACATCAGCATATTGTTGTTTAAACATGACAAACATTTGCTGCACTGCCATTTTATAGGATTCTTCTGAACCCGATACCATCAACATTTTTTTTAGAGTGCTGCGATATTCTTCTTTTTCGGGTTGCCCAAACAACCCTATAGAAAGCAACATACATGTGATCATGATAAAAACATTCTTTTTCATAACATTTGCATTTTAGGTTGATAAAAGCATAGTGCAATAAGTAAATGTACAATTCCAGTGTGCTTTATGCAGAGAAAAGAAATCACAATTCAAATAACTACACGAGATTATTCAAACTCTCATATAGCATAAAAAATTGTGCTGCCAATTTCAGAATAACCGAACCATCC
>JBEPXC010000015.1:0-31895 GCA_041642035.1 Sphingobacteriia bacterium | reverse complement strand
CCACCTCCTTCAATATATTCCACCGAGCCTTTTTGCAATTTACTCCCTGCTAATGGGTTAAACCATTGCACGCTAAAGCTACCTTTTGCACTGCTTAAATCAAGCGTATAGGATTGAGAATTTGGCAAATAAACAGCATAAATCTCATCCTTCTTGCGCAAGCAATACGCTTCTTTTGAGTTAACTAAACCATGTTCGGGTTGCATTTCCCAATACGGCAGGTAAGTATTAAAAAATTCTTTAGCATAGTTTGTAATTTCCCAAAGCTGATTGCGTAAACGCCAATCTTCGGTGTTTAAATCGTTTTGTGCTGTATTTGCACCAAAATACCACTCAACACCGGCTGCTCCCGACAATAGCGTTCCCCAAAGCGCATATCTTCTTATTGTTGGGTGGTTCGGGTCTTCTGCATCGGATTTTGCACCCGTATGCCACATCCCAATTTCATCCATCGTCATCAACCATGGATGACCAACGCTATCGGATTTTGCTTTCCAGCCAGCTACTATTTCAGGTGCTGTTTCTCTTTCGGCATGCTGCAGGGAAATGCCATCCAAATATTCGTATCCAAGCATATTGTTTAAAATATCCTTTCTAAGATCTTCATTAGGTAAGGTATGTAATACTACCGGATGGTTGTACGGATCATTTTCTTTTATAAACCTGGCCATTGCTTTTCGCTGTTTATCACTCTGATAAGGATTATCCGGCGCCCATGGTGTAAATCCATTCTCCTCACCCAGGTTCCATACCAACCCTAAATGATGCCCAAAACGAGCAATGAGTTCATTATAATATAGTTTTCGTAATGGCCCTGTGTCTCCTTCATCAAGTAGTGTCTCGTTTTCAGTTTCCTGCAAAACAACATGCATTAAAATGCCTTTCGACTGCATGTGTTCAAAAACCACTTCCCATTGTTCGAGTTTACTCACATCAAGCCTTGTAAAATCGTCAGTGTCAACATACATCCACACATCTTTACCATCACCCTTAATATTAAATGTTAAAAAATATATGGCATTCATCCCCTTAGAAGCTAAATAATTTATTGCACCTATTATTGGTTTCCCTTTACCGTCTTTCCATGTTGGATCACCTTCGTTCCAATCTTTTTGGTGAGGCTTATACGAATGTATTTCGGTGTTCGTTTTAGCTTCACCGTCTTTGTTTATTGTTTCCATTCGGAAAGTGTTGTCAAAATCACTAAAGGCCAAAAAATTCTCAGGACTATCCGCTCCGGCTTTAAGCCAATAATTATCGGTGCCCCTGAATTTAAAATATCCGTTAGATGCTTCTATTCGACCGTGAGCCCGAAAATCATCACCTTCTTTATCCGATCTAACCACTAAAAAATCTCCATCAGCATCTGATATTGACACTGGTTTTCCGGCATTTAAATCATTGCTAAGTGCAATGCTATCTCCTTGACTAAGCTCAGCCGAGTAAGACCATTTGCCCAACTTATTTGGTGTAAATCGTACTTGCCAAATCGAACCAGTGTTTGAGCTCGTTTCAGAAGCATTTCCATCAGCAGCATAAAATCCACGTATGGTTTGTTGGGTTTCTTCGTTTTTAAATTCAACACTTAATCTGTAATTTAAAAATGGATTTTCCTGAGCCGATTCAGATGTTTCAGGCCCCTTGAAGGAAAGCGTTATGGTATGCCACTGCATGTGTACAAGTGTTGTGTCTAATATTTTTGATATCGGTGCCGCACTTCCTTGAGGTAATTCCAATCGTTCAATTGTTGTAAGTTCAGGTTCACCACCATGTTTTCCGCAGCCTGAAGTAGTATAAACATAGTTGCCAATTACGGCAAATCCGGTTCCATGGCGCCCTTGATTAAGAGAAGGCCATTTACTCCATAGTTTTGTTTGGGGATTAAATGCTTCCACCTCATTATGTGCCTCCACTTGCTCAGCCGTTTCTCCGCCACCTATTATAACAGAATTATTCCAGGCAAAAGCAAAGTTTCCGGATCGCATAGTGGGTATAGCTAAATTATTGGTTACTGCTTCCCATTCTTGCGTGTTGAAATTATAAATATTGCCATGGCTCACTGTTAAAGCCCTATCCAGGCCGGTTATTTTCGAAGTATTTCGACCCGCAAAAGCATAGAGTTTGTTACCGACAACCACAGCTTGAAAATGATCACGTGCATTTGGGGCGTCAGCTAATGTTTTCCATTCGCCAGTTTCGGGATTATACTCATCAAACCAAGGTTTGTAGCCATTCATATGACCATTTGTAATGCCACCAATTAAATAAATCTTATTTTTATAAACCACTGCACCGGCACCACCTCTTCTTCGATGCTCAGGAATAGTGTCACCATATACATATTGATCACGTTCGGGATAATAAATAATAACCCTGTCAACAGGCGTTTCGTTTGGCCATCCTCCGGTCATGGCACCAATTAAATAAATTGCATCGTTAAAAACTACCGGTTGAAAGTGATGTAACTCAATAGGTGTAGCCGATTTCTCAGTCCATGTATTTGTGGCAGGATCAAATACTGAAGTAGGATTAATCCTTCTCCCTCCCATTAAATATAATTTGTCTTTGTAAGCTACAATACCTGCCTCATGGCGTGCTGTTGGTTCTCCCGTTGTTGCTATTGTCTCCCATTTCCAATCGTCTGGAGTTGCATTGCTGCAACTTTCAATAAATAAAATACTGATGATAGGAAAAAAAACTAATGCTCTAAAAATGTGGTTCATAGTACAAAATATTAATGGTTCTTTCTTATAAACTTTCAGTAATAATTATTCGTAATATTTAGCATACTCAGCTGGAAGAGATTCTAGATCCTTAATTTCAATATCTTTATAATAAACTTCAGCAGCTTCACATTGAATTTGAATTTTACCTTTTTGCAATGGAACTTCGGTGCCGCCATCTACATATCGCGAATTCTTTAGAATCATAACAACTTCTCCATTAACAATATGTAGACTTTTATCTTCAAAACAAATTAATTCTAAAGTGGTCCATTCTCCTTCTTTACTCTCATAGTCTGCACTTCTAGAGCAAAACCCATATCCTTTGGTGGTATCTCGGATTTCTAAAAACGAAAAGTTCTCATTTGCAATTGTATTCATGACCCATTCGTCAGGAATAGCCTTGATTTCCATCGCTGTTGGTCCAATGGTCCAATAATCACCCATGCGGCCTTTCATTACTTGAAATTCATGTGAAAACATCCATGAGCGCCAATAATCCGCACCGTTCTCTCCAAAAGAATGGTATAATAATCCAGAATCTTTGCCTTTTTTTAATCGTGGTGGATATACATCATTTCCCCATTTTACTTTCAGTTTAAGATGATAATTTTCATACTCTTTTTTTGTTATGATACAGCCATAAATTTCTCCGCTAATTCTTAAAATTGGTTCATTATTAGTCTCATTCATCGTAAATACATCATATCCATCTTTATTCAAACCAATAGGTGCAATAACACCACCTGTGTCATTAACTGGAATACTTCCATCATAACTGTCAACATGTCTATAGCTTAAATATTTATCCCATTGAGACAGATCTTTGTCTAATAAATTGGACCAATCATTTTTTTGATTTTCGCAAGAGACAAAAGGAATTATAAATAAAAGCAATATAAAAATATGTCTCATAATTTAAGCTTTATTTAATAAAAAATTTGTTTTACATGTTTCGTCATATTGTAATGCCAATCTCTACCAGCCTTTATTTGTAAGGGCCTCTAGAACTACTACTTCATCCATTTCAGCATCCATTGTACCAGCCACAGCAATGGCTCCTAATAATTCATTTTCATGCCAGATCGGATAACCCCCTTTTAATGGAATATAAGGGTGAGCAGTAGCACTGTCCAAAACAAGCATTGTATTTCTGCCTTCTTGAATGGTATTTTCAAGTTCAATGGTTGGCCTTTTAAAAGAAACAGCAGTTGCTGCTTTGCCAATGGCAATATTTGCAGCACTATTCATAGTATTGTCGAGGCGTTCTAAAAGTATGAGGTTGCCTCCGCTATCCACAATTGCAATTGCACCCGGAACACCATTTTTATTGGCTGAATAAGTTGCTGCTTTCATGAGCTTTTTAGCATCATTATATGTCATTACAAAGCTTCTTTTAGGCATGTGTTTATAGTTTGTAAATTTCTTTTCGTACTAACTTCATTAAATCCATGTGCTTTTCTTCGTGCATTAGTTTTCTGTATTTATTACGATCTAATTTTTCCACTAAATTCCAAATGGCTTTGTTTATTTCAGCATGTTCAGTAAAGAAGCCTATCATATCAAAAATTCGTGGTGAGGCATCGGTTGTGAAAAATTTATTATATCCAAATTCTTTCGCATAGAAAAGAAATTCAACGGTATGAAGAAAATTTCGTGAACCACCTATTAAATCCCAGTCAAAATTCCAATCATTATCGTTGGTATGTAAATAATAGTTAATACCCGATTCTTCACATAATCCAAGTACTTGAGCCGGATTTTCTTTAGCTAGAAGTGAGTGCCCAAAATCAATGGTAATACCAGTAGCACTATTTTGAACCTCTTTTAATAATAAAATGGATTTGGCACAACTATCTAGGTGGCAATGTACTCTGGTTTCATTAAATTTATATTCAATAAACAAGGGTATTTCGGGTAGGTAGTCAGCAGCTTCTGCAATAGAATCAATCATATACCTCCATGCTTTTGGATAATCAACTTGAAATAGATTATCGTATCCATCGGAAAGAGGACAACAGGTAACTAATGGTGCCCCAACTGCTTTTGCATAATCCTTTGCATTCTTAATAACATCAACTGCACTGCTTCTTAATTCGGGCTGCGGGCGAGAAATAGCACCTGGAACCCATTTTGTTTCTTTTTTAATGTTTGCATTCACTGCGGCAAACTCCAAACCCATTTTTTTCATAAGTGCCTTTGTATCTGCAGCTTCACCAGTTTCATACGGAAATACAATTTCGACCCCAGTAATTCCATCAATTTTTTTAACCAATTCAAGTCTTTCTTTTAGTTCTGTTGGTTCTTGATAACCTGAGAATCTATCTTGTGTTTTTCCTAAAAATGCGGTTATTATACTCTGTTTCATCTGTTTAAAATCTTCAAGTGTTTAATAATTTACTTTAAAATTTGAGAACGGATGTAACCGCTCCGCTCTCACATAAACTTTTTTAATCATGGACGTTTCATATGTTTTAATATTAATTTTGTTGCTATTTTTCAATGATCGTTTCTCTTACAATATTTTTGTCTGTAAACTGATCAAGCAGATCGGTTACTTTTGTTGAAAATGAATACATCACTGCACCTGATTTACCAGCTTGAAACCAATGCTTGGTTCCAGCCGGTAGCATAAGTTGTTCGCCTGGTTTTAATACAATTTCATTTCTTAATGTGTAGCAATCTTCCTTACCTTTCACAATAAAACCATGCTTCATATTGTCATCTCCTGGTATATAGAAGTAAAGTTCTCCGCTAATAGCACGAATTATTTCTTCTTTTCCGGGATCATCTCCCACAGTAGGATGCCAATGCTCAGGCTCAGTTTGATTGGGTAATAAAACCAATATTTTACCTGCAATTCTGTCTGTGTCAAACATGGTTAATATTTGTATGCCTTCTTTTTTAATATCACTAAGCCCAAAATCGGCTGAAACTATTTTTTTTCTATCTTCTTCGGTAAGGTGAATGCCTGCATCATTAATCATTTTTAGTGACTTTTCGCAAACTTCATTGTATTCATCAATTTTAATCATAACAATAATATTAAGTTAGTTTAAGGGGTTTTTGTGAGTTGAATAGTAAACACGGTATATACTCCTTGCTCAACAGAAGCATTGTTAATGCTGCTATAAATAACATTACGAGAAACTTTATCATAAATTAGTTGTCCGTTAATATTAAAAAATCTAATAGTTGTATCTTTTGAGTGATCCCCAGTAAAAGCAAGGTTTGAAGTCACAATATTTGATTTTAGTTGAGGTTTATTTTATCAGGTCGTGAATTTAATTCATATATCTTCTTTAATGTTAAAATATAGTTTAATTTCTCTTTTGGTGGCATTTTGGCATTCAAGAGTTACGGAACTAGTGTGGGTCCCAGGTTCTAATTTTTTAATCTGATCATTGAATTCAATGGTAAGTGTCTGTTCGTTGCCTTCTCCATTTAGTGATGCTGAAATTAGATTATTATCAACTTTAGCTGTAATGCTGTCTAGAACACCCGTACCAACATTAGTTATATTTATAGTTTTAGCGGATATTGCCGGAATGCTACCATGAGTAAAATTAAATATGTACTGTGCTGTGTTTGTTGAAATAATAGCTTGATTTCTATCTGAAGTAGGTGATTCTATTAAATCAGGATCAAGAGCAAATTGTTCTTTAGTATTAGTTTTGTAAATATGAATTTTGTCAAGACAAAAATTGGTTGAACGACCACCAATCTTTAATACATGAACCCCTGATTCTAAATCCCAAACAGGCTTATAGAAATTCTCATGGCCATCATCCAACTGAGTTTCCCAATTCCATTCTAAGTTTGTATGCGAAAAATGTTTCCACCATCTGTCATCATCCATCTTTAGCCAAGAATCATTGCTTTCAGTAAAGTCATTGTTAGGAATATAATTACGGATGGCTACTTTGTATGTTCCACTGCTGGGTATGTAAAAAAAGTATTCATAAATATTTGTATCCAAAGGCGCTGGGTTAAAATCGCCATTGTAGTAATAGTAGCCATCACCGGAAAATCCTTCATGTTCAGTAGCTTCCAACCAATCGGTTTTTAATTCATTCGACTCCATTTCCATAATAACAATATTGTTATCTCCATAAAAATAGTTTTGACCATGAAGATTGTATTTTACAGATAATTTATAATTAACAAAAACAGCTTCTGCACTATCAGATAAAAATGTAATTATTGAAATATGCTCACCAATTGGTAATTCCTTTGCTTTATCATTAAGTGTTACATAAAATTGTTGTTCACCATTTATTATAGATACGTTGCTAACAGTAAGCCATGATTCATTTTGAAGTTGAAATTTTAATGAATCCAGCATTCCACAGCCAACAATATTAATTTTTATGGTGTCAATAACTGTATCAATATCTCCCTCTTCAATTGTCTTATTAATAACAGGGTTTGAAATGCCAAGCAAAGGCTTTGTTTCATCTGTTTTTATAATTAAGCCTACCCAATCTTGATCTATCTCTTCAGGTGGTGTTCCAATATTGGTATTAGTAGATTTTGGAATTAAAAAAGTACCCGTTTCACCAGCTTTACCATCGGTGTTATAAAACCCAGGTAATAAGTATTTTTTCCCTGCTGGACTCGTAAAAGTAACATCAAATTTGTAATCCGTAAACGGATTTGGAATAGAAGTCTCAGATGAATTTGGTCTCTCAAATGTTAAAATTACTTTATGCCAAGGTGCTAATTCTCCAGATATATTACTTTTAGATTGAGCTGGTTTAAAACTAAAGAGGCCAAATAAAATAAGTGCTAAAAAGAAAGTGCGTTTTTGGGAAGATTTCATCATAAATATCAAATTTGGTTAATATTTGTATGCCTTCTTTTTTAATATCACTAAGCCAAAATCGGCTGAAACTATTTTCTTTATATTTTCTTCGGTAAGGTGAATGCCTGCATCATCAATCATTTATTATGACTTTTCGCAAACTTCATTGTATTCATCAATTTTAAACATGACAATAATATTAAGTTAGTTCAAGGGGTGTCTGTGGTTTAACAGCCAGCCACATTGGTATAGCCAAAAGATTAAGGGCCGCAGCGAGAAAGAAAAATGGTAAACTAGATCCGGTAAATGCCATCATATATGGAAAGGCCAATGCTGTAAAAAACGAACCTAAATTACCAGCCATATTCATTGTTCCACTTACTGTTCCCGAGTGTTCTTTTCCGATATCAACACATGCCGACCAAGAAGGACTCAAAGTCATGTCGGCACCAAAAACAGCCAATGAAATAAATATAACTCCTCCGGTTACTTCTTTCATGTAAATACTTGAAATAATGCCAATAGTAGCTAGCGAAAAGCCTATAATTGCAGGAATTTTTCTTGATAAACTCCAATGATTTTTTTTATAGATAAAGTCAACCAGAAAGCCGGATACCCAATTTCCGACAGCACCAAAAATTAATGGAGCAGAGGAGTAGAAGCCAGCTTCTATAGCATCTAAATTGTATTTGATCTTCAAGTGAGGAAAAAGCCAGGTAAGGCAAAAGAAAAATGTAAAGTTGCTGCTAAAATACTGACCCATCAAAAGCCATATAGATTTAGACTTAAACATTTTGCTAAAAGAAATATTTTTTGTTTCTGCAGAGCTTGAAGATTCCTGAATGTTATTCTGAATATAGTTTAATTCCTCAATTGAGATGCTTGGGTGATCGGATGGGGAATCGCGAAACCAAAAATGCCATATAACTGCCCATACTATACCAATAGCTCCCAATATCAAAAAACTTGCTCTCCAGCTAGTGAGCTCAATTAGCCATGCCACAACTGGCAGGGCAATTGCAGCCCCAATTCTTCCTCCTGAGAAATTAATTCCATTTACTATTCCTCGTTCTTTCAAAGGTATCCAACTGTATATTGCACGGGCCATACTAGGGAATGCACCAGCTTCGCCTGCCCCAAAAATAAAACGAACGATTAGCAGTGTTATAAAATTATAAACAGCTCCGGTCAATGCAGTAAAAAGCGACCACAAACTAACTATAATTGTTAGTATTCTACGTACACCAAACTTATCGGCTAAATAGCCCGAAGGTGTTTGGAATAATGCATATCCTAAGGCAAAAATTGATAAAATCCAACCCATTTGTTTATCGTTTAGTGACAAATCATTGGAGATCGGATCTTTTGCCACCGAAATTAAAATACGATCGAAAAGTACAATCAAGGCAAGGATAAAAGTTCCAAAAACCATTTTATGCCGTACAGGAAAGATATTTTTCTTACTCATTTCGTATTTATTTTTTGAATACGAATTTTAGATTTCTTCAGATGTTCTTTTATTAATTGCTCAGCTACATCAGTGTCTTTTTTTTCTACAGCAGCTATAATGTTTAGATGTTCACTGAGAGTTTCAGTAGCGGGTCTTTTTAAACCTATTAAATCAATAAATTCAAGCAAATTCCCCTTTTTAAATAACCTCGCCAAGAAACTATTACCGCACTTCTCAATAATTGTATTGTGAAATTCCATATCAGCTATTTGATATAGTGAGCTATCAAGCTCTTTAGTATTTTGATCAAAAGGCTGAAAAAGTTTTTTAAGGTTATTTATATCCGTTTTAGTACAATTCTCTGTAAATAATCTTATTGCAGTTCCTTCTAAAGCCATTCTGCAATCATAAATTTCAATAATTTCGCTGTCAGAAAATTCTTTAACTATCATTCCTCGTCTGGGAAGTGATTCAACTAAGGATTCTGCTTCAAGCATTTGCAGGGCTGTTCTTAATGGTGTGCGGCTAATTCCTAAATCGGCAGCGAGTTTATCTTGTACTATTTTTTGTCCAGGCCGAAGTTTCTTTGTAAGAATCATATTCTTAACCTTTTTATAAGCCTGATTTCCAAGTTCGTCGTTCGTTATTTTCATATCTGTTTGAGGTTTAATACTTGTTGTATAAAACACAATAGATCGTATACCGTATACAAAGAAAGTAAAAAATATTCATTTTATCGTGCACGGTATACGATAAAATGAATATTTAATTAGTTTTATATAGTTCGTCACTAGTGTCCGGTTAAGAATTCCAAAATGAAAGTTGGTTCGTTTCGGACATATATTTAATACTATTATTGATTTCAAAAATTTCTTTGATAGGGGTCTTTTCAAACAAAGTAAGACCCAAAGTTTGAGCGAATGTATAAAGAGAAATTGCCAGTTTTAATTTCTTCTTCGCAATAGCCATTAATAAGTAGGTGCATATTGGGATCCATATCTGACAATGTACCGCATTTGGACTGGTACCGTAAAATGACTTGATCCGGAGATGCTGTTTTATCCACTTGAAGAATAATTCAACTTTCCATCTTTCACGGTATAGTTCGGCAATTGTTAAAGCAGGTAGATCAAAATCGTTGGTTATAAATGTATACACAATATTGGTTGCAAAATCTTCATAAACAACTAATCGGAATACATCTGGATAAGATTTTGAGGACTTGTACCCAGTCAGTCGGTAATATCGACAAAGATGGGGATTGAGCCACGCAAATCCAGTAAAGTATGCATCTTAACAGCTCCTTCGTGATGACGAAATCTAGCCCAGGGATATAGACTCAGACACAGGTCGATGGTTGTGCTGTCAAAAGCATAAACCATGGTATCTATATCCAATCTGAACTCTTTGTCTTTAAAGTAAAGTGGTCTTGCTTTCTTTATCAGTACCTGTGCAAAATCGGCATAAATATGCCAATTTCTTTTTTCATTGGCATCGGCCAGAGTGGATTTCGAAACTGGCTTGCTTAGCCCACAATGGTATAGCTTGGAGGAAAAGGCTGTAAGGCAATTTTCGATGTCACGCAAACTTTCACGGCCAGATTTGAGCAAAACTCATCACAAGGAAATGCTCCCGGCAAGAAAAGTTTCTCACGCGGTAATCACCCTTGTAACGGGTAACACATTTGTTGAATTCATATTCTGGCATAAACATCATTATTTGGCTAAATAAGGTCCTTCCAATATGCATATTCGCTGACTTTTAGGAAAGAACGAATTTAAAAATTCAAATCAAAAAAAATTAAAACATCATATAATAATTTGTTTATTAATTACTTACAGCATTTTAAAAAGTCTTTAACCGGCACTAGTGGTGTAATATATTAATAATATTTGGTGTTTTTCAGCAGACTCTAAACAGTTGCAAGTTTCATATATTGATTCGTAGAATAGCCTTATTTTACGAAAAGTTGATTTTTAGTTCAGTAGGATCTTCTTCGAAAATGTGCTGTTGGCGCTAACCACGGTGATGATGTATATTCCATCCACCATTGCGCTCAACTGAACGGATGACCTATGCCCATTTTTATGTTCAATAATTCTTCCCATGATATCTGTCAGGTAAACATCGAAATGCTCCACATCTGAGAGATTTATAAGAATCTGCTTATTTCCATGGGTTTGAACTTCAAAATCAAAAATGTTGTTTTCGCTTATTGATGTGGGTGTAATTTCCAGGGTGATTTCTGTAAATAAAAGCATTTCCCCCTGATTACCGGTAATTGAAATTGCAGCAGTATATGAACCATTTGCCAGGCCAAAAGCTGTAAGGTCAATATTTTCAAAAACCTGTAACTCGTCAGGGTTGTATGATTTATCAAATACCACCAGGCTTTCTTCGGCTATGGTTAAGTTTACATGAAATTCATCACTGATCTTAAATTTATTAATTTCCAGCCTGAGTTGATCCGGGTTTGGAGTTGAAGTAAAAACAGCTATGTCCTGGTTAATTTCGGTAATTCCTCCCATACCGGAAGTAGACACATACGATTCCTTCCAGGCCAGTTGCTGGTTGGCTCCTAAGTAGGCATCCGCGAAAAAGGCCAGTGAGTTCCCTGCCCAGAGTTCTAAATAATTATCAGCACCTCCGTTGCTAAAATCAAATAAATCATTGTCGATATTGTTTTTGCCCCACGTCCAGAATTTCAAGCCGGGCGTTACAAGATTTTCGGAGATTCGAAAAATCCCTTCGCTGTTGTCGTGATTAATTACACCCCAGTAACTGCTGTTCAATTCATGGGCATACGCAATTCCCATATCGTCCCATTCGCTTAAATAGTTGATTTGATCGAAAGCATAGAGCTGGCCCCAGTTGCCTATCCATCCACCCGGGCTCCAGGCGGCTTCATACTGCTCAATGGGGACTATCATTTCAGAATTCAAGGGACTACCGGTATTTCCGGTTTCCGATCCGGGAGTTAGGGTAGTACAGGTCCAGTATTCATAGTTTACCTCATAGTTTTTGTTGTTGATCAATCTCACATCAAAATCCCACAGGCTTGAGTTTCGATAAACACTCACATCTACCTGGCAGGTAGTATGCGTAATGCCGTTATTAAATCCGCCTGGCGCGCCACCAAAAGAAGTGCTGTCGGTTTGTTCCATGCGGATGGTAATCGTGTCAGCGGTATTTTTTAAAACGGAATAATTCCACGGCATAAGCCATGATTTGCCATGCTCCGGCTCAGGGAAAGTAGGAAATATGCCACCATAAACCATCAACCAGTCGTAGTAGAAATTGCCTTCATTGATACCATATGCCGAACCACATTCGCTTTGATAAAGGTGCTCGTAACCAGTTGGTTTATAAACAAAAGAAATTATCCTGGCGCCATACCCCGGGAGAACAACCAGGCGAATTAATTCGTTTTCCAATACCTTGCCATCAAACAGCACCTCCTCAATTTCAGTATCATCAGTGGTGTGCCAAAGCATGCTGTTATCATCATTGAGCTCAAAAGCATGGTGTTGCCAAGTGACGATGGTATCCCGCAGGGTAACCTGGGAAAAGAGACTTAAAGGAATGCAAAAAATGATCAGGGCAATGTGATAAGAGAATTTCATGGTTTAGTATTTATGTGTTTGCAATGATTGCTTGGTACTTCCCTGTCAAACCGCTACGCAGTTTGAGTGAGCTGAAAATTTGATGTTTTGCACTTTGCCCAGGGAGCGGCTAAACAGTCATTTTCCTGCGGGTCTGATTTGTCAGACAGGTAAAACTCCCGTCTGCCAGATACAATTTGCTGCGTGCAGTTCATTTAACATCAATTGGGTTGCTCATTTTTGTTATTATCAGCCCTATTATCGGAGTAAGCACCATTGACCAAAAAACTGATTTTCCATATCCAATTTCTCGCTTTGCTCCAATATGTTTTGCAATTAAATGAGTTAGTATAATATAAACTACAATTATAACAATCCAAGTGTATTCCATAATTTCAAATTTTAACTAGTTTCAAAATAAGCGAATATTTCAAGAATCGCTCCTTGAAACATTAGTATCTTTTTATGTTTGTAAATTACACGTAAATGTTGTGTCTCAATAACAAAGAGTTCCACCACTCTGATTACAGCATGCAGAGCATTTGAATTGCCGAAGTTCTGCTTCTCGGGTTAAATTTTTGAGTGAAGTTAATCTCTTTTATTACTGTCCATTTATTGTCCTGTTTTGTAAAAAAAACCAAGTCTCCAAAACCTTTTTCCGAAGCATTGTAAAAGTCAATGTAGAGTATAAAATTGTTATTATCTGCAGAAACTGAAGGATAAGTTAAAGTGACAATACCTTCACAATCTGTATATTTTGACTGAAACTTTTTCCACTCAGAAACAGGGTCATAAAGCGTGATGTCATTCTCTGATATTGCAGGGGCTAATTCCCTTTTTCTTTTCACTGATAAACTTATAATTAGAATGCCTTATGTGAATTCTGTCTTGTTGACTATTTAAGATATCAAAGGCTGCACGGGATGCGGGGCACTTCCCTTTCCCGAATTACAAACCCTAATGCGGGGCAGACATTTTAAATTGCCACTAACCCGCCAATGGCTATATTGTGTGTTGAACTAAATCCCGCAAAGCGGGACAGCTTTTTCTTTCTGCGTAAAATTATTCAATTTATCGTATAGACTATATAACCTTTTTGCAGCAGGTTAAGCGTAAGGATAATGCACAGGTAATGATTACACCCGATGAATGATCAGCATCACAAAAGAGTACAGTGTTGCATGTTTGTTTTAGATTATTTATGCTTCAACTCATAAAAGATGCCCCTTTCGAGACTTTGAGTGATGATTTTTCCTTTGGCTTCCATTGGGCCAAGATACTTATTAATTTCGTTTACATGAATACCCAAAAGATGATGCAAATCATTGAGGGTGCATGGGCGACGTGCAATAGTTTCTAGTATGGTTGCTTCAATGTCACCACTATAAGACTCAACAGCTGTTCGGTTCTGTACTGCAGTAATAATTTCAACATTGGGAAGGTTCCAGTAATCAACTATTTCCTGCAACTCATTTCTCGATAGCGGAATGAGGCCTTTTACGGTTCCCGGCCGATCCAGTGTATTTAACTGAATAATATCAGGATTAATTTTCAGAACAGCATTTTTAAGCAAATCCAATTCTTCTTTTGAATCGTTATAATTCTTCAATAAGAATATTTCTAACCAAATTTTTCCGTTGTATTCTTTCCTTAAATCAATCAAACCCTGAATATAAGTTTCTACTTTCAAAGATGAATATGGTCGGTTAATTTGTTCGAAGGCCGGTTGACTTGCCGCATCTAAAGAAGGTAAAATCACATCGGCTTGTAACAGCTCCGTTCTTAGTTGCTGATTATAAAACAGAGTTCCGTTTGTTAAAACAGCAGTTTTTATAAGGGGATAATTCTTCTTGATAAAATTCAAAACCTCTCCAATGCAACTATTGAGCGTTGGTTCTCCCGAACCTGAAAATGTAATATAGTCGATCTTTGGCATATGGCTCATAAACTGCTTTAATTCAGCAATCACTTTGTCGTACTTTACATATTCCATCCGATCGACAGTCAGTTTAGTTGTTTTACCTACTTCACAATACACACAATTTAAAGAACAGACTTTTTGGGGAATTAAGTCCATTCCGAGCGACATTCCTAACCTGCGCGAAGGCACCGGGCCAAAAAGATATTTATACATCTGGATTGGAATTTTAATTATATGCTAATCTTGTTTTTTCATCAGATATTGTGGGGGCAATCAATTCCTTCCATTCATCAGATTGCCACGTACCCAGTTTTTGGTGCACCAGCCTATATTTTTCGGGAATGGGATGTGTACCAATAACAACGGGTATTTTAAATCTTTCCTCGATGTACTTTTTAAAGTAAGCGGTATAAGGACATGGAGGATAGCCCACAACCAGCCCCGTAGCCAGGTGGATTACCTCAACGCCGTTTCTAATCATTTCTTCAGGGGCATACTCAATATTACCACCTGGACAACCACCACAGGAGGTATACCCCACCAATTCCAACCCTATGCTTTTATCGTAGCGGCTAAAAGCCCCGTCTCGATTTTTCATCGAACGAAAGCATTTTCCTCCACCACAGTCTCTATAGCGGTTGCAAATGATTATCCCTATTTTTTTGGTTTTTTCCATTTTACGTAAATTTTAAAAATAGAATTATGACTTCATCCATACAATACTGCCTCCGCTTTTTTTGCCAGGAAAGTGACCTATAAGTGGTTTGCCTGATCCTTCGGGTCTGATAATGATGGTTGCTGATTGTAAGGACAAACGGGAAAATTCTTTTTTAATACCAAATATAACAATCACCAAATTACTTCATATACAAAGATACAAATTAGGTCTAATAGCGGATAATTAATTGGTCTTTTTGTGATGTAAATGACAAATGATTTTGAGGAAATTCTAACTTGCACATTAAATGCTGCGATGTAATTATTACTATAGTTAAATCTGCACCCATCATGCCTGAACAGAAACATTTAAAAAATGGTTTACATATCATAAAGCTCATTATCTTTGATTCAAACTGTAAGCTTTCAAAGGAAAAAAGTGAAAAATGAAAGGTGAAAGTGATGGATGACGGGTGATGGGTGAAGGTATGGTGTTGATTCTGATCGTTGCTGCGGTGATCTCTGCATTCCTGGGAAAAGAAACCGAAACCATAGCTATTCTTGCCATCGTGCCTTCCCTTCCTGGATGAATTCTTTATGCTGACCCCGCTCAGACTTCACGATCTGCTCATTTTCCTTTCCTTTGGACTCGTGCTGTTGATATCGGTACGGCTTGAAAATGCTATGGGTAAAACATCTTAAACTTACGCCTTGTGAATGTTTAAAATAGTGAGGAAAACTACATACATCTTACATATGAAAATAATCTTAAGCCTGCTGATAGTAATTATTTCCATTTACCTGATCATCATGATACTGGTATGGATGGCGCAGAAACAGCTGATATTTTTCCCCCAGCCCCTGGCCTTTGAAGTACCTTTAATAAAGAACCAGGAAGAGGTTTACATCACCACGGCTGAAGGAAATATATTGCATGGCTGGCTCAGGAAGGCCCAAATACCCTACAGACAGAAGCTCATTATATACTTTGGCGGCAATGCCGAAGAGGTTTCACATATACTTACTACAGCACCCCAGTTTAACGATTGGGCTTACCTGTTGATAAATTATCCCGGATATGGAAAGAGTGAAGGCAGCCCGGGGAAAAAGAGTTTTTATGATGCCGCATTAGCCATTTATGATTATGCTGTTGCGCGCGAAGATATCGACGCCACCAACCTGGTGGTGATGGGACGGAGTATAGGTACCGGCACCGCAGTATATCTTGCAGCACATCGCAAAGTCAGTGCCGTTATCCTGATCTCCCCTTTCGAAAGCCTGAGGGCCGTTGCACAAAACTCCATGTGGTTTTTGCCCGTTGGACTACTCTTACGACACAACTTCGACTCCAAAAAGCATGCAAAGCAAATTTCAGCGCCTCTGCTGGCTTTTTACGGCACACAGGATACTACCATCCCACCCCAACACACCATCCGACTAACTGAATACTGGAAAGGCAAACACGTCCTGGTCCCCCTTCAGGGATACAGCCATAATGACATTTTTAACAGCGAACAACTCTGGGTTGAAGTGGCGACTTTTTTGGTGGAAATAGATAGTTTGGAGCTGGAAGCAAGGTGAGTGAAAAGTGAAAAAAGCACACCATCATCCATCAACTCCCTGTCCCCATCACCCATTACCTTTTATCCCACTTTTATTTTTTTATCCAAAGTACTATAAACTTCAGGACCGCATTGATTAAAAGTACTTTCAAAAAAAAGTACTGTCCTGGGTTTAAATTCACAAAAGAGCGCAGAGCGCTGATCAACCTGCGCCTTGACTGTTGTAAGCATAGCAGTCAGAAGAATTACCATCAGAAAAAGTTGCCTTATCATAAGGTTAAATTTTAATTACAACTCATTTAGAACAATTTCAAACATTGTGGAAATATTTCCTCACCTTCGATTTTGCTTCAGGAATTATTTTTTTTCATACAATACAGCCCTGTGATACAATGGTAGCTTTCCCTTGCCTTTGCTGTTTTATATCAAATATTATGGCACGGTATTCCTGATAAGAAAACACTAAATACCCCTATAATAAGATTCAATTAATTATATCTCTGAAAGAAAAACATTAAAATAAAACTGAAAAACCAAACCTCTGAAGGCAAAGAAACTAACCGAGTTGATCAAAATTCCTGTATTGCTTTACTAAATAAATTAAACCACACATAATGATCTGTTTTCTTTATGAACACAAAATATTCTTTAAATCTCGGAAAACCTTTCGGAATAAAAGTATCCATCCATTGGTCCTTCTCTTTGCTTATTGTATGGATAGTCTTCATCACCATGAGACAAGGGCTGGAAACTTTACAGATTTTGATGCATATTCTATTTGTCCTTACGCTGTTTGTTTGCATAGTGCTTCATGAATTCGGGCATTCACTGGTAGCTATAAAATTTGGCGGAGAAGTGCACAGCATTACCTTGCTGCCCATTGGCGGTATGGCCAATATTACCAAAATGCCTGAGAAACCTAAAGAAGAATTTCTGGTTTCACTGGCGGGTCCCGCAGTAAATATAGTGATAGCAGCCCTTTTATGGCTATATCTGCATTACTTTCAGCCTGTCTCCTTCGATGAGATGGATTTCAGCTATATTACAAGAACAAACTTCCCGGCCATGTTGCTGGCTGCAAATGTTTTCATCGTAGCATTTAATCTTATCCCCGCATTTCCCATGGATGGAGGGCGCTTGTTCAGATCGGCCCTCTCTGTATGGATGAGCCGAATGGAAGCTACCCGTATAGCCAAAAATATTGGGCAGGTATTTGCCATAATTTTCTTATTGTTGCAGGTTTGTATATCAACCCGTTTCTGGTTGTAATCGGGTTCTTCATCTTATTGGGAGCCAAAGGAGAATACGAAATAATGAAATACCAGAACATCCTGGAAGATCACAAGGTGCAGGATATCATCATTACTGATTATGATGAGTTGGACACCGAAGATACCCTGGGCAAAGCCGTTAAACAATTGCAGCATATATCTAAGCGGGGTTTTGTTATTAAATCCAGGGGAGAATACAAAGGAATACTGACCCAAAAAGACCTGATCACGGGGCTGGAAGCTTATGGTACAGAAGGTAAAATTGAAGATTCGATGAACAACAACATTGAATCCGTAACCCCTGAAATGGACATATTCGAAGCATTCAAGCATATGCGAAAGAACAAATATGATATTGCTCCGGTACTAAAAAATGATGCGTTTAAAGGCATACTTGATATTGACAACATCAATGAGTTTTTCATGATTCGCAAAGCATTGCAGTAAATTTTTTCAATCGTCCATCCGATAAAAAAAAGATAAAATGCCTGTTCACAATAAAGAAATAGCAGCAATACTCAATGAAGTGGCCGACTACCTTGAATTAAAAGGTGAGAATGAATTTCGGATAAACGCATACCGCAATGCAGCGCGCACTGTATTGGGATTAACCAAAAGCATTTCGCAGATGGCTAAAGATGAAAAAGATATTCGTTCGTTGCCTGATATTGGAGAAAGCATGGCCGGCAAAATCGCTGAAATTGCCCAAAGCGGACAGCTGAAGCAGTTGGAAAAATTGAAAAAACAAATCCCCGCTTCACTTACCGGTATTATGAAACTCGAACAAATGGGCCCACAACGAACCAAAATTCTATATGAAGAACTGGACATCAAATCTATTGAAGAACTGAAAAAAGCAGCAAAAGAAGGAAAAATAGAGGAACTTAAAGGTTTTGGAAAAAAAACTACTCAAAACATTCTGCGTGAAATCAAACAGTTTTCTCAAAAAGGCGGTTCACAAAGGTTCAAGCTGCATGAGGCCGACCAAATGATCCAACCCATGGTGAAATATCTTAAAAAAAAGATGGGAAATATCAACCTGACTGGCAGTTACCGACGTATGAAGGAAACCGTAGGAGACATCGATATAGTTTGCACCAGCAAGGACCCCGGAAAAGCAATGAAACACTTTATCAGTTATGATGAAGTATCACAAGTTTTGTCGAAGGGCAAAACCAGAGCCTCGGTACGTTTGCATACCGATCTTCAGGTAGATATCCGTATAGTGGAGAAAGAATCACTTGGCGCAGCAAAACTGTATTTCACAGGCTCCAGAGCCCATACATTGGCCCTGAGAAAAATGGCTAAAGAAGATGACTTTAAAGTCAATGAATATGGTATTTATAAGGGAAAGAAAAGATTGGCCGGAAAGACAGAAAAAGAAATGTATGAAACGCTTGGACTTCAATACATCCAACCAGAACTACGTGAAAATCTGGGTGAAATTGAAGCAGCAAAAAAAGACCACCTTCCCAGGCTGATAAAACTTGAAGATATTAAAGGTGATTTGCACACCCATACCAAGGCAACAGATGGTACATATTCATTAAAAGAAATGGCTGAAGCTGCCGCCGGCAAAGGCTATAAATATTATGCCATTACCGAACATTCGAAAAAAGTAGCCATGGCCCATGGCCTCGATGAAAAAGCCCTTGCTAAACAAATAGAAGAAATTGATGAGTTAAATAAGAAGATAAAAAACCTGAAGATTATCAAAGGCATTGAGGTAGACATCCTTGAAGATGGTACGCTCGATTTGCCCGACAGCATTCTTAAAGAACTCGACCTGGTAATAGGTTCCATTCATTACAACATGAAACTTTCCCCAAAAAAACAAACGCGTCGCATACTCAAAGCCATGGAAAACCCTTATTTCAATATCCTTGGACATCCCACCGGACGCATGATTAACAAAAGAAGCGGATACGAGATTGACATGAAGCAAGTCATGAAAGAAGCTGCCGGCAATGGATGTTTTCTTGAAATCAACAGCAATCCCGACCGAATCGACCTGAATGACAAATACATCAGGCAAGCTAAAGAGCTGGGGGTTAAACTGGCAATTTCAACCGATGCACACTCCATCGACAATCTCGAATATATAATATATGGGGTGGCCCAGGCCAGAAGAGGCTGGCTCGAAAAAGACCATATTATCAATACACGTTCATGGAAAGACCTGAAAGAAATGCTGAAAAGATAATTAACCCCTAACTAAATGATTAAGCCGGCTATACAAACGGCTTATTATATTTTTTGTAATAAGAGAAAATTTAGAAAGAAAAAACTTCCTGACTGAGCATTACAGACAGGCATCATAACAATAACAATGCATGATAATAGACTTATTTCGATATTTTTAGCATGATTTGTTTACGCTGGAATAATTTATACATAAATTAAAAAATAGGAGGAATAAAAATGAAGATAAAGTATATGCTTGCAGGATTTTTAATTGCATTGACTACAGCAGTATTGACAGTTTGGGTCTATAACGCTACTAATGATTCACCCAGGTTTAAAACAAATAATCATTCATTTAATACAGCCTGGTCAAAAGTTTCTTCAGATGATTTTGAGCCGGGCAGCACTAACTTTACATTTGCCGCCGAACACACAGTCCATGGAGTAGTCCATGTTAAATCCATGTGGGAAAGAGAGGCAAGTGAAATACGTAATCCTTTAGAATTCTTTTTCGGGCCCGGGGACAGAGAAGAAGATCCTGATTCTGATATTGGGTTTGGGTCTGGGGTTATAGTCAGCGAAAATGGATATATTGTTACCAATTATCATGTTATTTCAGAAGCAGATGAAATCGAGGTGACTTTAAATGACCAGCGCACCTATGTTGCTGAAGTAGAAGGTACGGATCCCGATACAGATATTGCCCTGCTAAAGATTGATGAAACGAATCTGCCCCATATTCTGTTTGGCAATTCCGATGTTTTAAAAGTAGGTGATTGGGTATTGGCAGTAGGTAATCCTTTTGGTTTAACTTCTTCGGTAACCGCCGGAATTATCAGCGCAAAAGAAAGAAGTCTGGGCGTTTTACGCGGAAGCGAAATGCCTATTGAGTCATTTTTACAAACAGATGCAGCGATAAATGTTGGAAATAGTGGAGGGGCCCTTGTAAATCTGAGAGGTGAACTGGTTGGCGTACCTACTTTGATCCTCTCCCCTACACGCACCAATATTGGTAATGCATTTGCTGTTCCTTCGTCCATTGTGCAGAGAGTGGTAGAAAATATTATAGAATACGGAGAAGTAAGAAGAGGTATTCTGGGTGTATCTATCCGGGAAGTTACATCGCAGCTGGTTTCTGAAAAAGGGATAGAGGAGATCGATGGGGTTTACGTAGAGGAGGTAATTAAGGGTGGTGCGGCTGATCAGGCTGGAATACAGTCGGGAGATGTCATTCTTGAGGTTGAAGGAAATGAAACCGACAGTCCAGGCGAATTACAGCGATACATTAGCCACCATCAACCCGGTGATCGGGTCACTATTCAACTAAAAAGAGACGGAAACTCTTTGGAATTAACAGCACAACTGCTCGACAGGGAAGAACAACGCAAGCTCATAAGAGAACAGACCGAATCCCTTATGGGTGGCACCTTCAGGATGGTACCAGAAGAACTGCAAGAAAGCCTTGGTTTGCCGGGTGGAGTGCAGGTAACCGAACTTGAAGCCGGTCCTCTTAAAGCAACAGGTATGCAAGAAGGATTCATAATCGTTGCCATAAATAAGCGGCTCATCATCGAACCCATGCATGTTATTCGTCTGCTGGAAGATTACTCAGGTAATGTATATATTGAAGGTGTTTATCCTGATGGAACAAAATCGGTGTATGCATTCAGTATTTGATGTAATTAAGCCAACCTCTTCAACAGGCTTATCAAAAACATTGTTGGAATCATGCTTTAAAAAGGACTTCCGGAATGATTGCCTTTGAAAGGTGTTTCTGGTGTTTTTATCAAAGAAGTAAATACAACAGTTTATTGCGAATGTTTTAGAGCAATATACTTGTTTAAAATTAAAATGAAGGATATGAAACCCACATAAGCACCGCGCGCTCGCTAAAGACAATAAATACGGTGTAAGTGGTTTCCGTTCAACAACTTAAATCAATTTCGAATGAAATTAATAACTCTAAATCCTCTTGACCTATGACGATTCTTAAGCACCAAAAAAAAGCGCTCCAAAAGGCATGCTATGATAAAGAGCTATTCAAAAAGGAGCTTTACAAATGCCTGGCATGGCTGGAAAAAAAAGAAATTGAGGAGCTCGTAAAATGGCTCAAAAGCCACTATTGGCATACCAACAGCCAGGAGATCCTTGCCGTATTTAAAATCTATATGATACGTGAAGTTGACACGTTTTATTACCAAAAACTGGATAAATGATATTGATCGTAATCGGCCTACCAGCAACAGGAAAAACCTATTTCTATTTTAAGCAATAAATCATTTGTTAACAGTCAATTATTCACCCAAAAAAGACATCTATATGAAACGCAGTTTAAATGAACTCAAAGGATTCTCTGTTGAAACTTCGGATGGAATGAAAGGGAAAATAAAGGACTTTCTCTTTGATGAAGACAACTGGAAAGTACGATATCTGGATGCAGATTTTGGTGGTTTTTTCAAGGATAAAAGAGTGCTACTGCCTATCGATGTAATGAAAGAACCTCAATGGGACGATAGAAATGTATCCTTAAAAGCCATGGCGGAGCAGATAAAAAAAAGTCCATCCCCGGAAGAAAAACCAACCGTTTCACGGGAATATGAAAAGGAACTCATGAAACACTACGGTTTTGCAACCTATTGGAGTTCCGGATATATACCTCCAACACATGCCGGATTGTATTATCCCGTGCGGCCCATATATGTACCCACCAGGGAAGTAAGTGAAGAAAAAATCAGTGAAGAAAAACTGGGCTCCAAACTAAGAAGCTTCAACGAAGTAAAAGGATATCATTTACTGGCAACTGATGCTCAACTGGGTCATGTGGAAGATATCATTGCAGATGATACCGATTGGCAAATGATATACCTGGTTGTAGACACCAGCAATTGGCGTCCCTGGAGCAAAAAAGTCATTCTTCTGATCAACTGGCTAGATAAAATCAGTTACGAAACCCGCGAAGTATCCATCAACGTTCATACCGAAGTGATCAAAAATGCACCGGAATTTGACCCCCACAAACCCCTGGAACAGGCCTTTGAAGAGTCATTGACAGACTATTATCAACATGTTTTCCCATCAGTCAGAAAATAGAAAAAAGCCGGCTGTGTGCTCTGGCAAATACCGGGCAATTGCAAAAGATGTTTCCAAGCTTGAGTCTTTGTGATATAAACTGAACATGAACTTCGCCCATGTAGTTAAGTTTCGCCGTACATCCTTGTAGTAGTTTTTACACACCTGTGCAATATTTCCTGCACTCTGGTTCCTTCAAATTGATAATGCACATTTTTATGCAAAGCGCTAATGCAAACTGCATACTCCATCTCATAAAGCTGCTTTGATTTCAGTTGGACTCACTTGCAAATGGAACGTCTTTTGACAAATTGATCAGTAAACAAACGAATTAAGAATACCAAAATTAAAGGGTTATGAAAAAAAATACAGATGAATTTATTAAGCAGGAGATCCTTGACCAATTGGTTTGGGACACCAGTGTAGATGCAAATGATGTTTCTGTAAATGTAACTGACGGAGTTGTTCAGTTATCAGGTGTAGTGCCAACTTACACGGCAAAACTTGCTGCCGAAAAAAATGCCTATAGGGTGACTGATGTAATAAAGGTAGAAAATTTAATTGAGGTTGAATTGCTGCCCGAAATAATGATAACCATTGATAAAGAGATTATCAACATGATTAAAAGCAAGCTGCTTTGGGATGATAAAATAGATGCTGCCAATATTGAGGTTGAAGCCCTCAATGGTCTTGTTACTCTAACGGGCACTGTAAAAAGTTATTGGGAGAAAAGTCTTGCAAAAAATCTTGCCTTAGCGACAAAGGGTGTTCAGCAGGTAAAAAATAATCTTGCCGTTGATGTTGGAAAAACATTCGCTGATATCGATATTGAAAATGATATTAAAAGGGCATTCAAAAGAAATGTTTTAATTGATGCCGATAAAATTGATGTCTCCGTGGAGAATGGTATTGCTCATCTTACAGGTACTGTACCTTATTACCCGATAAAAGAAGAAGCGTTTAATATTACCATGATGACTGCAGGAATATTGGATGTAAAAGATGATATTATCATTGATTAATTTCTTGAAAAATATGATAAAAGCAACGACTTACCCTGTCCCTTTGCATGTGATGAACAATGTTTGATAAAGTTTGGTTGCCGTTGCTACTTAAAATAATAGTACAAGAAGGGAATATGATGAGAATTTATCGCTCAACTCATGTTAAAATAATATAGTTATGCCTGAATTACCAGATGTTGAAGTATTCAAAAAAGCGGCGGATAAATCCATTGGAAGTAAAGTGGAAAATATCGTTGTAAAAGATGAAAAATTTATTGATGCCAGCAAAAATAGCCTGGGTAGACATATAAAAAACCAGAAAATAAAAAAAACGCTGCGCAGAGGAAAATACCTCTTCATAGTGTTGGACAATAAATATGCCCTGGCTTTGCATTTTGGCATGACCGGCTATCTAAGTCATGATACAACAGATTCAGAAACGCCCTCCTATGCGAAATGTATATTTGAATTAAGAAATAATCACCAACTTAGCTATGTTTCAAAACGAAAGCTGGGCAAGGTTGAGATAACAGACGATATTGAAAAATATATAGAAGAACAGGACTTGGGGCCTGATGCCCTTGACATCAGCAAATCTGACTTCCTTTCAAAGATGAACGAAAGCAAAGCCAGCATAAAAAGCTTCTTTATGGATCAATCCATCCTGTGTGGTATTGGAAATGTTTATGCTGACGAAATTCTCTTTCATGCCTGCATTCACCCTGCGCAAAAGGCACATAAACTTACAGAAAAACAGGGGGAAGAATTATATAAACAAATGGGCAGAGTACTCAAAATAGCCATTAAAAAACAAGCTGATGTCAGCCGGATGCCTGATGATTTTTTACTCCCTAAGCGCAAAGAAGGAGAGAAATGCCCTCAGGGCAAGGGAAAGATAAAGAAAATAAAAATCTCAGGCCGAACAGGATATTACTGCCCCGATTGTCAGAAAAAAAATGACCAGTGATTTGGAAAACGATACTTTATGAGTAAAAATCCTTTTATCAAAACACCTTTTCCTGAATTCCGGAATATTGATGATTTGGATAAGAAAGAGGTCCGCAGTGAAATGGAACAATTGCGTGAAGCCATCAATCATCAGAATCATCAGTATTATGTTGAGAACGACCCCGACATATCGGACCGCAAATATGATGAGCTTTTTGAACGATTGTTTAAGCTGGAGCAAAAGTTTCCGGACTTACAATCAAAGGTGTCGCCCACCCAAAAGGTAGGTGCCGAACCCCTGGATAAGCTATCAAAAAAAAAGCACCTCGCCCCTATGCTTAGTCTCAACTCTTCGGCCAAAGAAAAAGAAACGCAAAATTTCATTACATCAGTTCGAAAAAAAACAAAAGGAGACGACACGGAATTTTTTCTGGAGCCCAAATTCGATGGTCTCTCTGTGGAGGTTGTATACCAAAAGGGTGTTTTTAATTACGCAGCAACCCGCGGAGATGGCCTGCAGGGGGAAGATATTTCAAAGAATGTAAAAACCATTGGCTCACTACCTTTAAAGCTTCGTGGCGGCAATGACTTCCCTAAAGAACTTTCTGTACGGGGCGAAATATACCTTAGCAAAGAAGCCTTTCAGCAGCTCAACAAAGAACGCATTGAAAAAAATAAAAAAGCGTTTGCCAATGCACGCAATGCAGCCGCAGGACTGGTAAGGCAGCTCGATCCGGGCAAGGTGGCTGATGTACCACTCGATATTTTCTTCTATGAAATCATCAGCCACAACAGCAAAGAAACTGATTTTGAAAGCCAGCAAAATCTGCAGCAACAGTTTAAAAAATGGGGACTTAAAATCAACGATCTAAGCAAAAACGCTACCAGCCAGAAAGAAATAAAAGATTTTTACCGGCAGCTGGAAGGCAAAAGAGAGAAACTATCTTATGAAATAGATGGCATGGTGATCAAACTCAACCACCGTAAACTTCGCAGCGATCTGGGCAGCCGTGGGCGAAGTCCACGATGGGCTTTTGCCTGGAAATTTGAACCCAGGAAAGAAGTAACTACCCTGGTCGATATCATTGTGCAGGTAGGGCGCACCGGCATCCTAACGCCCGTGGCATTGCTCGAACCTGTAGAAGTTGGCGGGGTAATCGTAAGCCGTGCAACCCTGCACAACGAAGATGAAGTGAAGAAAAAAGATGTTCGCCCCGGCGATACCGTGAAAATATTCCGTGCCGGCGATGTAATACCCGAAATCTCCGGACGCGTGAAATCAAAAGGGGGAAGAAGGGGAAAAGCTTTCAAGATGCCTGCTAACTGTCCTGTTTGCAATACCAAAGTAGTGCGTGAAGGGGCTTATACTGTCTGCCCGGCAGGTTTGTCGTGCGAAGCACAGTTAAAGGGAAGCCTGAGCCATTTTGCATCCCGCAATGCTATGAACATTGACCATCTGGGAGAAAAAGTTGTTGCACAACTGGTAGATAAGCAACTCATCAAAAACATCCCGGACCTGTATAAGCTAAAACCTTCCGACATTGAAAAACTGGATGGCTTTGCCAAAAAGTCTTCTCAAAAGCTTTATGATGCCATCCAAAAATCACGAAAACCGCCACTGCATCAGTTTATTTATGCACTGGGCATAAGGCATGTGGGAAAACATGTGGCACGTCTGCTGGCCCGGCATTACAAAACATTGGATGCACTTTCTGATGCCAATGAACAGCAATTGAATGAAATACCGGAAATAGGGCCGGAAATAGCAGAAAGCGTAGCTCATTTTTTCGACAGCGAAGATAATATGACCATGATCGGCAAACTTAAAAAGGCAGGATTAGAAATACAACAACATGAATCTTCGCAATCCGATAAACTCAAAGATAAAACATTTGTAATTACGGGTGAGCTGGATGCTTTTACACGTGATGAAGCCAAAGAAAAAATTGAATCCCTGGGAGGGCGCGCTACCTCTTCGGTAAGTGACAATACCGACTACCTGGTGGTTGGTGAAGGCCCGGGTAGCAAGCTCGATGAGGCAAAAAAAAGGAAGGTGAAGCGGATAGACGAAAAAGAATTCAAAAAATTAATTTCTTAAAAAACTACGGATATGAAAGATGATTACGGACAACTCATAAGCTCACTCGCACAGGTGAATGATAAAAAAATTGTAATGCTGGTGCTCGATGGATTGGGCGATACCGACAATGAAGGAAAAGGAACTGCCCTGCAGATGGCCCGCACACCCAATATGGACAGGCTTGCTCAAAAAGCAGCCCTTGGTTTGGCCCATCCTGTTTTTCCTGGCATCACTCCGGGCAGTGGCCCCGGGCATCTGGGATTGTTTGGGTATGATCCGGTTATTTATCAGATTGGCAGGGGGGTGCTGAGCGCCCTGGGGCTTGAATTTAAGCTCCGGAAGGGAGATGTTGCAGCACGACTGAACTTCTGCACTCTCGATAGTGAAGGTAGGGTTGAAGACCGCAGAGCCGGCAGAATTTCTTCAGATAAAAATCGTGAATTGGTAGAAAAAATAAAGAAAAACCTGCAACCCGGTGATGATGTGGAGGTGTTTTTCGAAACAGAATCAGAACACCGGGCCCTGATGGTGTTGAGAGGAGAAAATTTGGATGACAAGGTTGGGGATACCGATCCACAACAAACCGATAAAGAACCGTTGAATCCAACAAGACCACCTTATGATGACAGCAAAACAGCCAAAATTGTCGGTAATATTTTAGACCAGGTACAGCAAATCCTTAAAGAGGAATCTCCCGCCAATATGATACTCAGCCGGGGTTTTGCTCAATTGCCCGACTGGCCTTCTTTTCATGAGCGCTACAAGCTTACTCCGGTTGCAGTTGCCGGATACCCCATGTATCGCGGAATTGCCAGGCTGCTGGGCATGGAAGTTTATTCTGAACCCAAGGCACCCGGAGACATTATCAAGGAAACCATCAGTGCTATGAAAAAACACGATTTTGTATTTGCCCATTTTAAAGACCCCGACAAAACAGGTGAGAATGGTGATATCAATGAAAAAGTGAGTGCCCTGGAAGCCATGGATCAGGTATTGCCCGAATTGATAGATCATAATCCGGATGTGCTCATTATTACGGGCGATCATTCTACCCCTGCTCCTCTTGGTGCCCACAGTTGGCATCCTGTGGCCGTTTTGCTTAAAGCTCCGGGTATCAGAGGACCTTTTTTAAATGGCTTTGATGAAGTAACAGCTCTGCTGGGCGAGCTGGGAATAATAACGGCAAAGGAGTTGATGACCCTGGCTATGGCTCATGCAGGCAAGCTGGCCAAGTTTGGTGCCTGACGGTCTGAAATTGTCTATTTCTGACTCTCTCCCGTCATAGGCACAAAACGAACGTAAATTAAGTCGTGTTCTTTAAATTCATTAGGCCCTGTCTTTTCCAGCAATATGAGCTTTTGATAGGCATTGCTTACAGGAGCTAATATTTTTCCTCCAATTTTAAGCTGTTCTTTTAATTGATCAGGAATCCTGGGTGTTGCAGCGGTAAGCATTATTTTATCAAAAGGGGCATTTTCGGGCCATCCATGATACCCATCGTCATGTTTTACAGTTACGTTTTTTATGCCTGCTTCCCTGAGGTTCATCTGAGCCAGATCGGCCAGCCATTCTATAACCTCCACACTATATACATGTGATGAAAGATGGGCCAGGACAGCCGCATTGTATCCACAGCCACTGCCCACCTCCAGAACTTTTTCGTTTTGTTGGACATCAAGGGTTTGCGCCATATAGGCTACAATATAGGGCTGACTGATGGTTTGACCCTGCCCGATAGGAAGAGGAGTATCTTCATAAGCTCTATACTTAAGCCCTTCGGGAACAAATATTTCTCTTTCCACCTTTCCCATGGCCTTCAATACTCTTTCATCAGTAATATCACGACCCAGAAGGTGTTGTTCGATCATTTTTTCTTTACTGTTCATAATGATTGATCTTTTTTAAAAACCTACAGCAATAAATTCATCAATTTCTGTTTTAAGCTCTTTCAAGTCATTGACAATTTCTTTATGCATTTCTTTTGCATATGCTTCAATGTCTTCCACAGTGGTATCGTCAACGTCCATCGATTGCCGGGTTGCTGGCGTGATGTTTGGATAAGGGTAATGATATACAGGCGGCCGAATCCTGTCTGCCGCTTGAGTTTGACCGGGGTATGCTTCAAGAGGGCTTTCTCCGATTAGATCTTCATCATCCAGCAAGGCCAGTCTGAAATCTATTCCAGCTACTTTCTGTTTTATTTTTATAATACTGTTGCGTGGCTCCTTTGCGACTTTTTCATTGGCGTCATCCATTTCTGAAAGATACTCATCAATATGATTGTCAAGCTCATTAAGAGCCTGGTCCGTTTTAGATATGAATACATGAACCGACTCTTCATTTATACTTTCATCTATTAACGCAGTCACCTCTTGCATTTCGTTCTTAATATCGGTCATATCAGCTTGTGATTCTGATGACGATGGCTGCTGTTGGCATGATAACGAAAACAGCATAATTAATGGCACCCATATTGCGGATAAATACAATAGTTTTTTCATAACTCATTTCATTTTTAGATTAATAAAACTTTTAAACAGTATAGTATGGTCCGAGATCCTCAAAAATCTAAAGGATTCTCATTGACTATTTGTTTTACATTGAATTGATCCCTTGGTAAGAGCTTTTTTTGTTCATCTTGCATCCAATATGCATAATGTAGGTGTGCTGGAAAAACCCTGCCAAAAATCACTGCACACGTTTAAAGAAAGTTTAATCTTCTATAAATCATTTGTTTAAGCCCCTTTGATAAAGAAAAAAAATACTACATCAATAGCCCCCTGAGTATTGGAAAACAAGATGTGGATATTCTTCCACATCTTTTTCCGACAAAATAAAAGATATATCCGTCCCCCCAGTCCCCCAAGTCCCTCGTCTCCCAGTTCCCCTCATCCAGTCCCCTCCTCCCCAGTCCCTCATCCCCCAGTCTCCTATCCCCCATCACCGGTCAAACAAAAAAAAAGGCTGAAAAAATCAGCCTTCTTTAAAATTTCCTACAGATGATGGTTTCGGATTAGCGAACCATAAATTTCTTTTCTACAGAGCTATCGGAAGAAACCATGCGTACCATAACCACTTCACCGGCATAGCTGCGGGGGAAGTTAACCTTTACGTTCTGAACATACTCTTCAGAACCAAGATTATATTGTGCCAAGATACGGCCCTGGATATCGGCAACCATGATTACCGCGTTTTCACTTTCATTTTGGAAATATACATCCATTGAGGTGGCAGAAATGTTTACACTTACGATTTCGGCAGCAGCCTGTGCCTTGGTGATGCTAACGGCTGCAGGAGCAAAATACTCAAATTGTCCGTCGTAGTCTGTTTGCTTCAGCCTGTAATAAGAGATGCCTTCTGAAGCATTGGCATCGGTATAGCTGTACTCGATCATATAGTTGCTGTTTCCTGCGCCGGTGATGTAATCAACCACTTCCCAGCTGCTACCGTCCCTGCTTTTCTCGATGGTAAAGAAATCGTTGTTGATTTCGGCTGCGGTGGCCCAGTTGATAACCACTTCGTTGTTTGAAGATGATGCTGTAAAATGAAGAAGCTCGATGGGAAGGGGGTTATTTGTATAATTCAAAGTAGTTGCCTCAGAAGTAACGACATTTCCATTTGCAAGCGCATAAACTGCTCTTACTTCATAAATTGGTTCTGAAGTTCCGGACAATTCAATGGGATCTATCCAACTATATGGTGTGCTTTTTGTATTTCCTTTAGTGAATTCCTCAACCGTTTCTCCAAGAGTCCTTTTAATTTTGAATTCAGTAGGAACACATTCTGCACTTATCACCCATTCCAGGGTTACATTATAACCTGAGCCTTGGGAAGCTACTGTGCCTTTAAGGTGTTCTGGATGACAATATTGCGCAGGATTGCCTACATATGTCACAGTTGTATCCACCTCAACACCTGTAACTTCTCCATCGACAGTAATCGTTCCGGTACCAGTAATATTTCCGCCCCCTCCGGTTGAAGTAACGTTCCCATTAACGTTAACTGTACCTGCACCAGAAATATTCAAATCAGGCATATTGGTACCTCCTTGTTGCTGAGTAAAGTTAACATTTTCGGTAATGATTAATTCTCCACCGTCAGCAACAATAATATCAATTTTTTTTCCACTAACCGTTAAACTCCCATGGATTTTTAACCGTCCCTTTATCGTCAATATTATATTATCCGTTCCCAGTAAAAGGGTTTTGTTAATTTCCTCCGTTCCTAAAAAAACACCATGATCTGAGTCAATGGTTGCATTCATGGTTAAAGAGAGACCTGGAGAATTACCATTCCAAGTAGTATCAACTTCCCAGTTGCCTGAATTTATAGTGGTCTGGGCAATTGAAAAAAAGAATGAAATCGAGAAAAAAATGGATAAGTAAATTTTTGAGTTCATATCTGTTGGTATTTTTTAGTTAAATCTGTCTGGTTTATTTTATGGTAGTTTTTGACTTGCTGTTATCCACTACTTAATTCTTAGTCGGCTACCATATCAATTACTTGAACAAAAGTAGGTATTTTTACCTAATCTTGTATACGTAACAATAGGCTAAATGGTCATTCCTATACCTGATATTTCTGAAGCCTTTGATATATGCAGCCTTGAAGCAATAAAAA